>JBAUGH010000295.1:0-3961 GCA_049679565.1 Acidobacteriaceae bacterium | reverse complement strand
CGACATGCTGCTGCGCGATGACGGTGGGACGCTGCACGTGCTGTCGGGGATTCCGGCGGAGTGGATTAAGCCGGGCGAGCATATGGGCCTGACGGACGCGCCGACGACGTTCGGCGGCAAGGTCTCGTTTCGCCTCGACGACGTGGCGGCAGATGAGATGAAGCTGCACGTCGATGCGACGGTCACGATCCCGGAGGCGGTTCTTCGTTTTCCGCTGCCTGCCGGAGAGAAGATTCGTTCCGTCACCGTGAACGGACGGCCGGTGCAGCCGACGACAGAGGATACGGTTACGATTGCGCCAGTGACGGGTCCTCTGACGGTCGATGCTCACCTCCGGACGGCGACGCCATGACGCAGCGAAGAAGCACCGGCTGTAGCAGCGCCTGCTGCCTTAGCGCTCTGCTGCTGCTGAGCGGTCTGCAGAGCGCGCTGCCGCAGGCTGCGGTGCAGCTGCCAACGGTTGCCGCTCCGGCTGCGGCTGCGCAGGGAATTGCCTTTCGCTTTGTCTCGGACGGGCCGCCCGGCTCCGGCTGGGATCACGGCAACCGGATTGCACGGTTCTATTTTCCGGAGTGGCTGCCTGCGTTTTTTTCGCGCACGATCGTTCTCGACGGCGATCTGGCGCGCGGCGACTCGCTGAACTGGATCTTCACCGGTCCGCACGCCGGGTTCACGGTGCAGGCAGGAGCGCATGAGGTGCGGCTGATCCAGCGTTATTACGATTCGTACGCGTTGTTCGGCGAGGGGCAGCCGAGCAGCGGCTATCCGGAAAAGGTTGTTCGGGATTCGACTGTTCCCTTCTTCGGAAGGCCGCGCACGGTGACGGTCGTGCTCGATGCACATCTTGCGGTCGAGGTGCTGGTCAACGGCAGGAAGCTGATCGAGCAGAGCTGCCTGTTTGACGTGCGGCGGCACCAACTGGAATTCAATGCTCCGCGCACGGAACATCATGTGCTGGCCGGGACTCTGCTGCCGGCCGCCGATCGAGCGGTGTCTGTCACGATCGATCCGTCGGTGCGCCATCAGACGATGCTCGGCTTCGGGGGGAGCCCCAGCATTCCTGCGTGGCAGTCGCTGAGCCCCACAGGCAAGCAGCGATACTGGCAGATCCTGAAGAGCTACAACCTGCTGATCGACCGGGAATACCCGATGGGGACCCGGCTGAAGCCGGACATGTCGAACCTGGACGATTCGGCCGACGCGAGCCCGCACTACTACGGCGACAATTTTCCGAACGGCGAGGTTTCGGATTTCAGCTATAGCCGCCGAACCCAGGAGCTGGGCGGCAGCGTGATTTACGAGATGTGGGATCTGCCGGCGTGGGCGACGCAGCCAGCCGCGGATGGCGCCGCACCCCACGGCCACGCGGTCGCCAATCCTGAGGTCTGGGCACACGCGGTGGCGACTTATTGCCGCATTGCGAAGGAGCACACGGGACGGCCACCGGAGATTGTCGGCGTTCAGAACGAGGTGGAGGAACCGCCCGGGGTGGCGCTGGAGATGGTTCGCGTACTGCGGCGACAACTCGACGAAGCGGGCTTCTCGTCCGTCAAAATCCATATGGCGGATGCGAGCTTCGTGTTTGAGGGAACGCAACGGGCGCTGGCTCTGCGTGAGCATCCTGACGTCTGGAAATCGATCGATTACGCGGCGACGCACGAATACGATTACCAGGACGACTTCGCCAATCCGGACGAATTCGATGACGCAATGATGGCGATGCATCGGGCCAGCGAGGACAAGCCGTTTCTGGCCACAGAAATCTGTATCAACAAGCCGTCGCTGCAGATGGCGTCGTATCGCGTCGCCTTCAACGTGGGTCAGCTCTATCACAAGAACCTGACGATTCTGGATGCTGTGGGCCTGCTGTACTGCTGGCTGATTCTGGATGTGGAGCAACCGAGCTTCGGAGCGTCACGGTCCCTGCTGGTGCCCGACCGCGCGGACGACAACGTTCCCGTTGCTTCCAGCGATCAGCTGCGGGTGCTGGGCGCGTTCAGCCGGCACGTATTGAAGGGAATGCAGCGAGTGGGGGCAGCGTCGTCCGATGCGGATTTGCTGGCAACAGCGTTTACCGGCAGCGACGGCGCGGCCACAGTCATTTTGATTGATCGCTCGACCGAACCGATGAAGATCGATCTTCACGGCCTCGACGCAGCGTGGAAGGAGATGGAACGCACGAGCCCGTATCTTGCTAACGTCGACTCTGCTGTACCGCCGGCAATTCTGATTCAACCCGGGGAGATTGTCACCCTCAGCACGATTCAGGCGTCCCAGGTTCCGCAATGATGGCTTTTTTTCGCAAACCGGCCTGTTGCTTCGGCGCTCTGCTGTTCTGCGCGGTTCCGCTTCTGGGCGAGCGGCCGCTGCTGAAGCCCGAGCAGTTTCATCACTACTTCACTACCTTCGAGCAACAGGAACAGGAAGCCACGGGCAAAGTGGGCGCCGACTCATGGGCGTGGATGGTTGCGAACATTCCGTGGTTCGCGTGCTCCGATGCGCAATTTCAGGAGATGTATTACTTCCGCTGGTATGCGTGGCAAAAGCATGTGGTGACGACGCGGCGCGGTTTCGTGATCACGGAGTGGCTGCCGAAACCGCAGATGCCCTTCTACGGCGCGTTGCCCGATGCGGCGCCGTTCCATCTGGCCGAGGCGCGGTGGCTGCGCAACCCGGCGATTGCGGAAGACGATGCGCGTTTCTGGCTTTCGCCGGACGCGCGCCCGAAGGAGTACAGCTTTCCGGCCGCGGAGTCGATCCGGAACGTTGCCCTGGCGACCGGCGACGGCCGACTAGCGGAGGGCCTTCTTCCGGCGATGATTGCGAATTACCGCTCCTGGGTGGAGACGAACCAGGATCCCAACGGGCTGTTCTGGTCGATCGACACGCGCGATGCGATGGAGAAGAGCATCAGCGGCGACGGGTATCGTCCCACGCTGAACAGCTATATGTATGCCGAAGCGGTTGCTGTCGCGGACACGGCGCAGGACGCCGGCGACTCTGCTACTGCCGCTGAGTATGAGGCCAAAGCCGAGAAACTGCGGTCGCTGATCGAGACGAAACTCTGGAATCCCGCCGATCAGTTCTACGAAGTGGTTTCGCCGGCTGCCGATTCCGGGATTCGCAAAGAGAAAAAATTCATCGACCCGGGAACGGTTCTGAAGTTCTCCGGCGTACGCGAGCTGATCGGCTATATTCCGTGGGAATACGATATACCTGCGCCGGAGCATGCGGCCGCCTGGAAGCAGCTCTTCGATCCCGAAGGCTTTGCCGGCAAGTACGGACCGACGACCGCCGAACGCCGCAGCCCGCGCTTCCGCTTTCCGAGCAGCGATCAGTGCACGTGGAATGGCCCGTCGTGGCCGTACGCGACGACGCAAACCCTGCTGGCGCTGGCAGAGCTGCTCAACACGCAGAAGCAGCCGTGGATCGACGACGCCGGATATTACCGCCTGTTTTCGGAATATGTTCTCTCCCAGCATCTCCGGCTGGCTGACGGCCACGTGATCCCGTGGATCGATGAGGACCTGGACGCCGATACGGACGAGTGGATTGCGAAGGAGATGCTGATCGCGAAACACAAGCAGGTAGGCCGCGGCAACTATTACAACCACTCGGGGTTTGCCGATCCTCTGATTACCGGCCTGATCGGACTGCGCCCGCAGATGGGCAACACGATTGTGCTGCGCCCTCTGCTGCCACCTGACAGCTGGGCGTACTTCGCGGTGGACGATCTGCCGTACCACGGCCACCGGCTCACGATCGTCTATGACAAAACCGGCAAAGAATACCACCGAGGCGCCGGGCTGACTCTGTATGTCGATGGCAGGAAGATCGCTTCACGGTCGACTCTGGGACCGCTCGAAGCAACGCTCCCTGCGAGGAAATAGCCGAAGATGCGGAATCGAGTGTTGCCGTTTTGGTGTGGGCGCCAGACCTTCCTGGCCCTGGTGTCTGCGGC
>JBAUGH010000294.1:0-2253 GCA_049679565.1 Acidobacteriaceae bacterium | reverse complement strand
GGGATTCTCTTGTAGCAGGGAAGCCCTGCGCCTGGCAATATCTCGCCATCCGATCCGGCGCACACTTCATCCCCCGACTGCCGGCGGCGATCCGCGTTGTCAGCAACGGCGCGGTTATGGATTCGGTCCGGTTGGCAGGCGCCCGGCCGGCGGCTGCTTCGTGAAATCGAAGCTGCAAACCCGCCCTTCGATTCCCAGTCCCGCGCTCTTCGTGCCCGCCCCCCGCGTCCCCTCGAACCTCGCCTTCACCTCGTAGCTGTAGTGTCCGCCCTCGTGCGCAAACACGCCGCGTGCGTATTCCCGCGACGAAACGATCCCCGCCCCGGCCAGCTTCGCGGTCCCGTCCTCCGCAAGCCTGCCGTCCAGCGTGAACGCTCCCGGCTCCTCCGCCGTTCCGCGCTCCCCGTGCAGCACGTTGTTCTGGATGACGCTCAGAAAATGCCAGGTGTACCCCAGCGTGTTTCCTTTAGGCGGGCAGGTCAGCGTCGTGGACCAGGTCCCGTCGAAGCTCTCCCCGGCGATCGAAGTTCCAGGCAGCAGAATCAGAGCGGAAAGAAGGACGAATCGCAAACCCTGCATGCGAACCCTCCGTTCACTGCGTGTGCAGATCTCTCCTTCTCAGCAAATTGGCTGCGATTGTAGGCGCGCTCGGGGAGAATACAAGAGGGCAAAAACAAGCTTCCTTCCCCTCGGGAGCCTGTACACGCCTACTTACCGTTCCGTGCCACAATGACTTAGAATTCGGGGAACGCCAATGTTCGCAATCACCGGTGTCACAGGCAATGTCGGCGGAGAAGTGGCGCGTTGTCTCCTCGCCGCCAGCAAGGATGTCCGCGCGGTTGTGCGTGAGACTCTCCGTGGTTCGGCCTGGGCCGATCGCGGCTGCGAGCTCGCCGTGGCCGATATCGCCGACCAACAGGCGCTCGCCCGAGCCTTTCAGGGCACCGAGGGCGTTTTTATCCTCGTGCCACCGAACTTCGATCCGGAGCCGGGCTTCCCCGAAGCCCGCCGCATCGCGTCCACGCTTTGCGCAGCGCTCACCCTGGCGCGGCCGCCGCGCACCGTCTATCTGTCTACCATCGGGGCCCAGGCCGTCAAAACCAATTTGCTGACCCAGCACACCCTTATCGAGGAGGCGCTGCGGACTCTCGATCTTCCCATCACGTTCCTGCGGCCTGCCTGGTTCATGGACAACGCCAGCTGGGACATTGCTCCCGCCCGTGAACGCGGCGTGATCTCCGCGTTCCTCCAGCCTCTCGAAAAACCGGTGCCCATGGTGGCAACGGCGGAGATTGGACGCGTCGCCGCCGAGCTTCTCACCCGGACTGAAAGCCAGCAGTCCGTCGTCGAACTGGAAGGACCGGAACGCGTCACTCCCAATCAGATTGCCGCTGTCTTTTCCGAATTGCTTGGACGCCCGGTACGTATGGAGATGATTCCCCGGGAAAGCTGGGAATCGCTATTCCGATCGCAGGGGATGAAGAACCCACAGCCCCGTATCCGGATGCTGGACGGCTTCAACGAAGGATGGATCGAGTTCGAGAGCGGCGCTGCAGGCTCCCACAAAGGCACGGTGCCGCTGAAGGTGGCACTGAAACGGCTGCTGGACGGTGCACCAGCTTAGCCCTAGTGCACGATGCCCACCGCATTCGCCGGCCAGTAGATGAACGTTGCTTTGCCGTAGATCAAGTCCCGGTCCACCGGCCCGAAGTCCCGGCTGTCGCTCGAAATCGAGCGGTGGTCGCCCATAACGAAGTAGTCATCCGGCGGCACGATCATTTCCGGCATCGACCGCGTGTCCCGGTAGCGCGGCGGCACATAGCTCTCGTCCAGCGGCTGATCGTTCACCCACACCTCGCCGTGGTCGATGAAAATCGTGTCGCCCGGCAGCGCGACCACCCGCTTGATGTAGCTCTTCTCCGGATCGCGCGGATAGTGGAACACCACGATGTTCCCCCGCTCGATCTTCTCGAAGTGAAAAAAGAATTTGTCGATGAACAGCCGGTCCTGGTCGCGCAGCTCCGGCTGCATGCTGGTGCCTTCCACCCGCACCGGTTGGTACAGAACCGTGACGATGAAGAACGATGCGATGACCGAGATGATGATGTCGCGCGCCCAGACGCGCAGGCGGGAATTGAACACAGGCAGCAGTTTCCTCTTCTCCTAATTTAATTGCAGCCCAGGCTTCCCGCCGGACACACCATCTGCGGCCGCTGGTGCAGCGCCGGGCCGTTGTTCGGCACGGCTGCCGGC
>JBAUGH010000293.1:0-8977 GCA_049679565.1 Acidobacteriaceae bacterium | reverse complement strand
GCTGGGGTTGACGCGGCTGATGGGCAGCGAACTGTATGGGGTGTCGGCGCACGATCCGGCGACGTATGGCGCGGTGGGAGTGGGGCTGCTGGTGGTGGCGGTGGCGGCGTGCTACTGGCCGGCGCGGCGGGCGACGCGGATCGATCCTATGGTGGCGCTTAGGTACGAGTGAAGAGTGACGAGTGCGCAGAGAACAGTGCACAGTGCGCGGTGCTCAGTACACGGTGCTCAGTACACGGTGCTCAGTCCGGGCCCGCGACTCACGTTTGGGGCCCGGGCTGTCCAATGACGGACATGCCGGGGCTGGCCGGATGAAGAGCTTGTCATCCAGCGATAAGATTCGCGCGTGGGCGGCGGAGTAATCTCGGAAGCAGAGATCGGTTAATCAACCTTTTAGCGATGGGGCAGCGGATGGCGGATGCCGGAGCGCTGGCTCGGAGCGTTGCAGCCTATCGGGGAGAAATTATGCGGCTTTTGGTTGTGGAAGACGATAAGACGATTCGCGAGTTTCTGACGCGAGCTCTGGTGGAATCGGGCTTTGGAGTGGATGCTTCAGCGCTGGCGAGCGAGGCGGAGAAACTGGCGCTGGAAGGGGTGCACGATGCGCTGATTGTGGACCTGACGCTGCCGGATATGGATGGGCTGGAGCTGATCCAGCGGCTGCGAGCGCAGGGAGTGGGATCGCCGGTGCTGATTTTATCGGCGCGGCGGTCGGTGGACGAGCGGGTGCTGGGCCTCGAGCGTGGCGGCGACGATTACATGACGAAGCCGTTCGCGGTGGCGGAGCTGCTGGCGCGGGTGCGGGCGCTGCTGCGGCGGAGCACGCCGACGCAGTCGGAGGCGACGCGGCTGCGGGTGGGGGATCTGGAGCTGGATTTGATCCGGAGGGAGGCGCGGCGAGGCGGGGCAGAGATCCAGCTGACGCAGCAGGAATTCGCGCTGCTCGAGTATCTGTGCCGGAACGCGGGGCGGGTGGTGACGCGGGCGATGGTGCTGGATCATGTGTGGAAGATGCGCATCGACACGTCGACGAACATCGTGGACGTGCACATTCACCGGCTGCGGGGCAAGGTGGATAAGGATGCGCAGCCGCCGCTGATCCGGACGATCCGCGGGGTAGGGTATGTTCTCAAGGATTAAGGGGAGCTTCTACCGGACGTCGGCGTGGCGGCTGGCGCTGCGGAGCACGCTGGTGTTCGCGGTGGGGAGCGCGGGCGTTTTTCTGGCGATGTACTTTGTGGTGGCGCGGGCGGTGGAGGGGCGCAGCGACGCGTGGCTGCAGGCGGAGAGCGAGACGCTGCGGCAGGTGGCGCTGAGCACGCCGCGGGACGCGCTGTACGACCGCACGGTGGAGGAAGTGGCGGAGTTGGCGTCGCAGGAGGGAGCCGGCGACAGCGATGGCCATGAGGGAAGCAACACCGTGTTTTTCGCGGAGACCGACGACGCGGGGCATGCACGGGTATGGGTGGGGCCGCAGGACAGCGCAGAGTTCGTGAGCGCGCTGCGCGACATCCGGCCGACGCAGGCCGCGCCGGTGTCGCTGCGGATGCCGGGGTGGCACGGAGCGTTCCGGGTGGTGGCTGTGGCGATGAAGCCAGGAGGCGGGCGGATCTACCTGGGTCTGCTGGACCGGGCGGCGGGGGAACTGCTGCAGCGGCTGCTGTTGTGGTTTGCGCTGGGCTGGATCTTCATGGTGGCGTTCGGGTTCCTGGTGACGCTGCTGGGACAGCGGCGAATGCTGCGGCGGGTGGACGCAATTACGGGGACGGCGGCAAGCATCCGGTCAGACGATTTGAGCACACGGGTACCGGTGGAGAAGCAGCGCGACGAGGTAGCGCGGCTGGCGCGGACGTTCAACAACATGCTGGACCGGATTTCGTCGACGGTCAACCAGCTGCGGACGCTGACGGACTCGATGGCGCACGATCTGAAGAGCCCGATCACGTCGGTGCGAGGACGGCTGGAACTGGCGCTGTCGCTGGAGGACCGGATGCAGTCGGCAGAGTTGGTGGCGGGGGCGATCGAGCAGTTGGACCGACTGTCGGAAGTGATCACGACCTCGCTGGACGTGGCGGAGGCGGACGGCGGAGCGCTGCGGCTGCGGCTGACGCGGGTGGATCTGGGAGAGCTGGTGGGGCGAGTGACGGAATTGTATGCTCCGGCGTTCGCGGAGAACGGGCAGACGCTGACGGTGCGGGGCGACGAGGCGGTACAGGCGGAGATCGATGTATCGCTGTGCTCGCGAATGCTGTCGAATCTGATGGAAAACGAGCTGCGGTACGGGGGCACGGGGTCGGAGATCGTGGTGACGGTGGCGGCGTCAGAAGCAGAGGCGGGGCCGACCGCGTGCGTGACGGTGGAGGATAACGGGTCCGGGTTTCCTTCGGATCTGCTGGAAGCGGGCGACGCGAGCGAAAGCGCGGCAGCCGCGGGACTGCCGCGGGTGTTTCATCGGTTCGTGAAGGGGCGGCAATCGAAAGGGCACGGGCTGGGGCTGGCGTTTGTGAACGCGGTGGCGGTGGCGCACGGTGGGCGGGCGATCGCGCGGAACCGGGCAGGGGGCGGCGCGGAGATCGTAGTGGAGCTGCCGCTGGCCGCGGGGGCGGCGGTGGAACGGGACGCGTCCGGGGTGGCTGTCAGGTAGCGGGTTATTCGGCGCGGAGGGTTTGGACCGGATCGACGGCGGCTGCACGGCGGGCGGGCAGATAGCTGGCGAGCAGGGCGGCGGCGGCGAGGATGACCGGGACCGTCGCCCAGGTGACGGGGTCGAGCGGAGTGATGCCGAAGAGCAGGGAGCGCATGGATTCGGTGAGGACGGCCGCGACAGCGAGTCCGATGACCATCCCGGTGGCGGTGAGGACGAGCGCGTTGCGGACGAACATCCAGCTGAGGGCGCCGCGCGGCGAGCCAAGGGCGAGGCGAATGCCGATTTCGCGGGTGCGCTGGGAGACGGAGTAGGCCATGACGCCGTAGATGCCGATGATGCTGAGGGCTAGGGCCATGGATCCGGCGATGGCGAGCATGGTCAGGGTGAAAGAAGTGCGGGCCATGGACCGGTTGTAGAGGTCGCTCATGGTGCGCACATTGGCGAGCGGCAGGTTGCCATTGACGGACCAGACGGCCTGCTGGAGCTGGCTGATGAAGCCGGCGGTGCCGGCGCGGGGACTGCGGATGGCGAAGGTGACAGCGCGCGGCGGAGCTATGACGGCGGGGTGCGCGTAGTAATCGTTGAGCTGGGCCGGCCAGTAGACGGTAGGCGGCGCGACTTCATCGACGCCGTGCTGGCGGACGTCTTCAACGACGCCGATGACTTCCTGCCAGGGCATGCCGGAAGACTGCCGGATGCGCTTGCCGATGGCTGCAGCGGCGGCGCCCCAGCTGTCGCGGGCGAAGCCCTCCGAGACGATGACGTAATTGTGGAGTGCATAGAGGTCATCCCAGGAGAAGTCGCGTCCGGCGACGAGGCGGGTGCCCATGGCGCGGAAGAATCCCGGAGAGACGTCGTTGAAGAGGCGGATGGGCGGCTCGCCGGTGGGATAGAGCTTGCCCTCGACGCCCATCTCGTCCCAGTCAGGGTCGTTGTTGTCCATGGGGACGGCCTGAGCGAATCCGACGCCGGACACGCCGGGAATGGCGGCGATGCGGTCGAGGATAGCGTTTTGGGTGCGGGTGACAAGGACGGGTGAGGGGATGAGCTGATCGGGGATCCAGATATCGACGGTCTGGATGTGGGCGGGGTCGGAGAAGCCGGGATCGACGTTGCGGAGCGCGGCGAAGCTGCGGATCATGAGCAGGGCGCTGATGAGAAGCACGAGGGCCATGGCGGTTTGCGCAACGACGAGGGTGTTGCGGGAGCGATGGCTGGAACGGCTGGCGCTGGCCGTGCGGCCGGCGGAGCCGAGGGTGAGGGAGAGACGGGCGCGGGCGTAACGCCAGGCGGGGATGGCTCCGAAGAGGAGGCCGGAGAGGGAGGCGACGAGGAAGGTGAAGAGGATGGCGCGGGCATCGAGGGTGATTTCCGCCAGGCGGGGCAGGTTGGTGGGACCAATGGCGACGAGGAGGCGGAGGCCAGCCCAGGCGACGGCGAGCGAGAGCAGTCCGCCGAGGAGACCGAGGGAGACGCTTTCGATGAGGAGTTCGCGGGCGATGCGAGTGCGGCCTGCGCCAAGAGCGGCGCGGATGGAGAGCTCCTGCTGGCGGGAGTCGGCGCGGACGAGGAGGAGGTTGGCGATATTGGCGCAGGCGATGAGCATGACGAGGCCGACGGTGGCCATGACGATCCAGAGGACGCTGCCGGTGGTGCCGATGACCTGCTGCCTGAGGGTGCGGAAGTGCGGGGCGATGCGCCAGACGCGGTAGTAGTGCGGGTTCGTGTGGGGGCCGTTGGACCAGGAATCCATCCAGAGGGGAATGAGGCGGGCGATATCGGCGTCGGCCTGAGCGATGGAGACGCCGGGCCTGAGGCGGCCAAGGCCGTTGTAGCCGAAGGGCGCGAGCTTCTGGTTGACGGGATCAAAGGCGAGGGGCAGGAGGAGGTCGAAGGGCTGGTCGGCGACGCGGAAGTTGCGCGGCATGACGCCGACGATGGTGCGGGGCAGCGAGTCGACCTCAAGAACGCGGCCGATGACGGAGGGGTTGGCGCCAAAGCGGCGCTGCCAGTAGCCGTAGCTGAGCATCACGGTTCCGGCGCCGCGGGGATCCTGGTCGGCGTGGGAGAACCAGCGGCCGGCGGCGGCGGGAACACTGAGAGATTCGAGGACGCCGTCGCTGACGAGGATGGTGTGGACTTCTTCCGGCTGAGCGACGCCGGTGATATTGGAAGCGCCGTCGGTCCAGACACCGAGGGACTGAAAGGTCTGGTTGTGGCGGAGGAAGGTGAAGTACATCGAGGGCGAGAGCTGGAGGCCGGAGGAGAAGTTGGCGAGGCCGCCGGCACCAGGCGCGTCGAGCCAGAGAGCGATGATGCGATCGGAGTCGGGATAGGGGAGCGGGCGCAGGAGGACGCGGTTGATGACGGAGAAGACGGCGGTGTTGGCGCCGATGCCGATGGCGAGGGTGAGCAGGATGGTGGCGGCGAATCCGGGGGCCCTGGCAAGGCGGCGGAGGGTGAGGCGGAGGTCGGCGAGGAGGGACTCGAGGGCCGGCCACTGCCAGACTTCGCGGCTGCGCTGCTCGAGGAGCGTGGAGTTGCCGAATTCCCGGCGGGCGCGCTGCTCAGCTTCTTTCCGGGGGATGCCCTCTGCGACGAGCTCGTCGGTGCGCTCGTCGAGATGCTCCTGAATGGAGACGGCGAGATCGTCGTAACGGCGACGGCGGGAGAAGAGGCGGCTGAGCAGCGGCATGGGGAATCCTTTTTGGGCCTAGGCCTGGGCGGCGGCGAGCACGCGGCTGATGCCGGCAAACATGCGCTCGAGGCTGTTGATTTCCTGCTCGAGGTGGCGCAGGCCGGCAGGTGTGAGGCGGTAGATCCGAGTGGGACGGCCTTTGGCCGAGACGCCGGTTTCCGATTCGAGCCAGCCTTCGCGGAGCATGCGCTGGAGGGCGGGATAGAGGGAGCCTTCCTCCACCTGGAGGAGGTCGCCGGAAACCTGCTGGATGTGGCGGACGAGGGCGTAGCCGTGCATGGGCTGGCGGCGCAGGGATTGGAGGATCATGGCTTCGAGGGCGCCAGGGAAGAGGCCACGCTGATCGGAGCGTTTCGTCATGGGAAGGATTTTGCATCCAAAATACCTATTTTGTAAATAGGTATTTAAGAAATTATATAGGGCAGGGCGGATGCCTGGCGCCGAGGTGGGTGTGCGGGGTTATTGCGGAGGACTACCGAGACGGAGGCGCAGGTAGACCACGACGCCGATGGGGTTGGTGCCGTAGACCGGCTGCAGGATCACGCCGGGGCGATACGCAGTGACCTGCGCTCCGAGGGCCGTGGCCAGACGGGGCAGATGACCGAGGTCGCGGTCATAGCCGAACGTGAAGGCCTCGACACGGCCTGCCGGGGCTTCCTGAAAATTGGGCGGGAGGGGGTGCTCGCCAAGGAGCAGCTCGTTGGTGCGGGCGACGTTTTCGATGCGAGTGAAGGCGTAGTTGTGCGCGTGGAAGCGCAGGGTTGATTCGAGCAGGTAGCTGTTCTCGATGAGGTTGCCGGGGAGGTCCCGCGTGTGTCCCCAGACGAGGGTGCTGGCCCAGTTGCCGGCGTGGAGAGGACGGTTGTACATGGCCGACGCCGTGGTGCGGGCCTGGTTTTCCGTGGGAGCGAGGGCTTCGGGACTGTGCAGGCGGCCGTAGGAATATTGGCCGCTCCAGTTGCGGCCGGGCTGGAAAGTGAGGCGGGCGGACCAGGAATCGATCGCGCCCTGCTGGACCTGCCAGCGATGCTCGTTGGGCTCGCGGCCGTGGAAGCCGCTGGCTTCGAGACGGAGCCAGTTGTGGGCGAGGCCAGCGGTGACGACGTCGCTGGAGATGTGGGTCGAATCCTCCTGGTGATGACCGAGGGTGGCGACGGGATCTTCGATGGCGGAGGCGCGATGGGGAAAGGCGATGGGGCCGATGGCGGGATCGCCGACGGGCGCGAGGTAGAAGCTGAGGAGAGTTTTGTCGCGGAGCGGGAGGTCGTAGAGGCCGGCGAACTCCATGACAAAGTCGTGGGGGCGCTGGCCGTCGGCGATGGGCAGGCCGAAGGCGGTTTCTCCCTGCTGGAAGAGGAGCGGGTACTGGCGGCCGGAGACGGTGGCGGGCTCGAGGCTGAGCATGGTGCGAAGGGTGAGCTGGCCGGGTCCCCATGGGCGCTGCGCCATGGGCATAACCCAGTTGGTGGAGAAGAGCTTGTCGCCGCCGCGAGGGCTGCTTTGCTGGATGTCGGCGATGAAACCGTTGCCGTGGAGCATGAGCATCCAGTTGCCGCGCATGGTCATGAGCATGGGGGCGGGCGTGGAGTCGGGTTCGGCGCTGGTGCCGGAGGTGGTGTGGGCCTGGATTTCCTGGAGAAAGGTTTGGGGTGGGGCGGAGCTGTTCATCTTCATTTGGGCGGAGGCGTGTGAGGCGGCCAGGGCGGCTGCGCAGCAGAGAGCGGCGAACAGGGTACGGAGATGCCGGTGCATGGATGAGTCCTCAGAATGCGGGGAAGGGCACGGCAGAAAGATTCTGCCGACTGACTGAGGAAGGCTGGGATCAGATGCGAAGCGGAGGCGGCGCGGTGGCGCGGGGGTGGGGGCTTGCGGCGATGCGGTGGAGCGGCATTGCACGCGTGAACGGCATCTCGCGGGAGGTATTGAGCGAGACGAAGACCGGTGCGGATAAAGCGGTGCTTGGCGCGGGCAGCGCTGCGGCGCGGATGCAGCTGAGAACGGGTGCGTGAGCGACGCAGGCGGCGCAGGGAGCGGAATCTCCGGAGCAGCAGTTGTGCGCGGAGGTGCGGGCCGGACAGAGGGGCAGCGCACTGACGGCGAGGGCCAGCAGGAGGGTGAGCGTGCGCGCGAGGATCGAGGGGGGCCGCACAGGGAAATCGTAGCATTGCCGGATTGGGGTGCGCGTGGAGCGAAGCCGGTTGGATTTACCCGGCGGTGTGACAAAGGATGGTGCCTAAAGTGATCTTTCGGAAGAGGAGCGGGCGAGCTAGCATCGCCGGACGGGAGTGTGATTCATGGCACAGCGGTTCCTATGTCCGAAATCACTGCGCGGGTGTCCGGGGCCGGGGACGTGTCCGGGGTGCCGGGTACATGCGGCGCTGCAGAGCCGGGATGGCGAGGCGATGCGGCAGAAGCTGATGGTGCTGTGGGAAGGCAAGCCGATGCAGGCGACGTCGTACCGGGAGCTGATGCGGGAGCTGGGCTTGTCGGAGGACGAAGCGCGGGAAATGGAATGCCAGGAGCAACTGCTGGTGGACGAGGAAGTGGCCCGATTCCCGAAGGAGATCCAGTAGGGGCGGAAGCCGGGTGGGCCGCCGCTCGATCGCCTGATCAGCGCGATTTGTAGCCGTGCCAGAGGTATTCGAGGGCTTCGGGGAGGGTCTGGAGCTTCGTAGCGTGGTCGACGTGGCCGGCGTTTTCAGCGAAGACAAACTGATAGTGATAGTGCTTTGCTGCGAGGACGCGGGCCATGTCCTCGTTGGCGACGACCCAGTCGTGCATGTTGTCGCGCATGACGTTCGGGTTGTAGAGGTCGCGGTCGCCGACCTCCATCCAGATACGGATGGGCTTGCGCGGGGAGTTGGGGATGATGGTTTCGTGGTATCCCCAGGCGCCGTGGGGAGTGGCGGAGTTCCACGGCCACTGCTGGTTGACGTAGGTGCCGGAGTAACTGAGAACGCGGTGATACCACTCGGGGTGATACCAGGCCATGGTGAAGGCCACGGCAGCGCCGGAGCTTCCGCCCATGGCGGCACGGCCGTCTGGATCGCTGGTGAGTTTTACGTTGCACTTCGCTTCGACGAGGGGGAGGACTTCGTGCTCGACCCATTCGGCGTATTTGCCGGAGAGGGTGTCGTACTCGAGGCCGCGTTCAGAGCCCTGGGCGTCGCCGCCTCCGTTGGCGATGGAGATGGCGATCATGACGGGGACGCGGTGCTCGGCGATGAGGTTGTCGAGGGCGGTGAAGATCATGCGGTCGGGGCCGTCGGCGCCGACGATGAACGGCGCGGCGGTGCCGGTCTTGTATTGGGCGGGGACGTAGACGGCGACGGTGCGCGTCCAGGGATGGGGATGGCTGGTGGGGACGTCGAGCTTGTCGGGGTTGGCGGGGTCGGGCGTGCCCGCATTCGAGCTCGGGGTGCCGGGATCACGGGCGATGCCGGGGTAGTATTTGCTGTCCTCGGAGGTCATCGTCAGCATGGTGACCGTGCCATGGGGGACGGCAGGGTTGACCGTCATCTCGGGTGCGGGCGTGTGCGTGGGGCCGATGATGAAGTTGCCGTCCCTGGTGGGCGGCGGGAGGGTGCCATCGGGGAGCTGGGCGGCGTGGACGTAGCCGGGGGTGTGGGGAT
>JBAUGH010000292.1:0-5972 GCA_049679565.1 Acidobacteriaceae bacterium | reverse complement strand
TCTTCTCTTTGAGTTCTGCGATGGTCATGGAATCACCTGCGGCGAGTTGTCTCTTTGGGAGGGGAGAGTCGATCTGGGAGGGAGTGCGGGAAGCTGTAGTGCGGATACCGGCTTCTATCTTAACCGGAATTGCGGCGGGAAGGGCCCACGCCGTCGGCTAGGCCGCGCGACGGCGCTGCTGGGTCATCGTAACAGGTTGCTGCAGAGCGGGTGCGGCCGCTGCCGGGCTCGACTCCCGGAAGCGGACCAGCACGTCGTTCATCGTGTCCTGCAGACGCGTATTCGGCTTGTGCAGCTTGCGTGTGGCCTTCGAGGCCAGCTGGCAGAGCTGGTAGCGATTGTTGACATGGGTGAGTGCACCAAAAATCAATTCAGAACGCATGGTAGTGTCTCCTTGCTTTTAACTAGTAAGAATCTCCAACCGGTTTCCATCACAGAGCTACCGCCAAACCACACAAGCCCGCTGCAGGTTGGGGAAAGAAAAAGGGTCCCGGAAGCTGATATTTCTTTAGACGCGGCGACCCGAGCTTTTGGTCTACCTTTTTCCTGCCTGAAAAACGAAAAACCAGGTGGATTGCCGTTTTTGACTTCGCCGCTGGACGTCCCTTTACAGACAAACCGAGCCCACGCTCCTGAGGAGAGAACGATCCCTTCCGCGTGACCGGATTGATGAAGCAGGACGGCGAAACGCCGAGGTCAAAAATTCGACATTTTGAAAATACCGTTCGGGCCGATTCCGGTCAACCTCTTTTTTCATAGCCGACATCAACGTGGTTACCAAAATTGGAATGCTAACGTAACTCCTTGATGTCAAGGTTATTATCCCGGTGTCCAGCCCCCGAATGGGGCGCAGGCAAACTCCCGAATCTCATAGACCTGTACAGCCTTCCAGCAACGCAGGACCATCTCCTAAGCATAATGTAAACAATTACTTATGGGGCCAACTACCCCCGTTTTCAGGAAGCCATGGCGGAAGGAGGTACCTGCCCGGATTCATTCGTAACGCAGCGCTTCGATGGGATCGAGGTTCGCGGCCCGGACCGCAGGAATCATCCCGCTGACGAGCCCGACAACGGCCAGAATTC
Organism: Acidobacteriaceae bacterium; assembly: GCA_049679565.1. GTDB lineage: Bacteria > Acidobacteriota > Terriglobia > Terriglobales > Acidobacteriaceae > Palsa-343. The sequence continues at coordinate 4,887 of JBAUGH010000292.1, read as the reverse complement.
CGGTCGCCAGAGCGATGCTGCCCGGAGAGATCAACAGGCGGATATCCGCCGCCTCGGCGTTCTTGGCGATCGCGCTGTAGAACGTGATGCGGCCGACCCCCAGCGCTACCGCGTAGGAGAGCGCGATGCCGATGATCCCGCCCACGCAGGTGATCACCAGCGCCTCGGACAGGAACTGGAGGAGAATGTGCCGGCGCCGGGCCCCCAGCGCCTTCTCGATCCCGATCTCCCGGGTGCGCTGCTGAACGGCCACCAGCATGATGTTCATGAGGCCGATACCCGCGATGCCCAGGGTCAGCGCGCCAATGAAAAGCAGAAGCGCTTCGAGGGCGATGGTGATGACCTGGAACTGCCGCAGCTGGTGCATGAGGTTGGCGACGAAGATCGCGTTGCGGTCGGAGGGCAGGAAATTGTGGGCCGCGGCGAGGCTGTTGCGCACCGCCTGCTCCACGGCGGCGCTGTCGCCGTGGTACGTGAGCCACATGCCGCCCAGGTATTTCATGTCGCCGAAATCGCTGTAGGCGTTGAACGGGATGTAGACCTGGCGGTTGACGTCGTCGTCTCCCTCCTGCATTTTGGCCTCGAGGACGCCGATGACGGCGTAGCTGATGCCGTTGAGTCGAATGCGCTGGCCGAGCGCATAATGGCCGCCGAAGAGTTTGGTTTTAGCCTCCGAGCCCAGCACGGCAACATGAGCGCGGTTCTGATCGTCCTCATCGGTGAAGAATCGCCCTGCGGAAATATCGAGCTTCAGAATCCTGGCGATGTCGGGGCGGTAGGCATTGATCTGCCAGGAGAACATGTGCTCGTCGCTGGCGACGTTCACCTGCTTGAACATGGCGGGGGAAATTCGCGCGAGCCCCGGGACCGTGGCCCACAGGCGATCCACGTCGTCCTGGGTGAGGCGCACCTGGACGCCGGCCTTGCTGCCCCCCACCTGTTCGGAGGTGCGGCCGGGAAAGACGCCAATGAGGTAGGTTCCCCACTCGGCAAAGATGTTCTGGATGGCTCGGCCGAAGCCGGCGCCGTAGGCGAGCAGCAGAACCACCGTGGCGATGCCCCAGGCCATCCCGCCGATGGTGATGAAGGTGCGGCGGCGGTTGTAGACCATCGCTTCCCACGCCTGAGCCCAGATATCTCGCAACATGGAGGTCTCCTATTCCCGGCGCAGCGCTTCCACCGGTTCGAGCGCGGCCGCCTGGGCAGCGGGATAAAGGCCGGCGACGATGCCGCACAGGCTGAGCGAAACCAGCGCCAGGGCAGCAGACCAGGGCTGCAGTCGCGGCGGGTCGAACCCCTGTAAACCCGTGCCGATCGCCTTTTGCAGGATCCACATGAAGAACGCGGAGCCGCCAATGCCGATCACACCGCTGACGCCGGTCAGGGTGAGGCCTTCGAGGAAGAACTGGATGAGGATGCTTTGGCGGGTGGCGCCGAGCGCCTTGCGCAGCCCGATCTCGCTGGTACGTTCGGAGACCGAAACCAGCATGATGTTCACGATGCCGACAGCGCCGAGAGCCAGAGTCACAAGGCCCACCCCACCGAGGAAGATGTCCATGGCGTCGAAGATTTTGCTGACCATTTGCTGGGACTGCACGGAATCCCACTCGGTGAACGCATCGCTCGAGTCGGGGCTAAAGCCGTGACGGCAGCCGATGATCTCGTGAACTTCGCGGACGGCGGCAATATGATCGGCTGCCGCCACAGGCTGGTACTGAATGGAGCTAACCGTTTGCTGCGGATTGTTGCCCCAGTTCAGAGGGAACATGTCCATCATCACGGAGAGCGGAATGTAGACCTGCTGGCTGCGGTCGTCATTGTCGCCGTGGCCCACTTTGTCGGCCACGCCTACGACCAGAAACCGCGTTCCGTTCAGCGTCACCCACTCGCCGAGGGCTGGATGGCCAGGAAAGAGCAGCGCATCGCTCTTCTGCCCGAGGACGATGACACGGCTCTTGTTCAGCACGTCCTGCGGTGAAAGAAAGCGCCCCTGGGCAATGGGAAGGAAGCGGACCTCTTTGAAGTCGGGGTCGACGCCGAGGACCTGGCCGCCGGCGGTTTCGTAGAGGCTTTGCTGTTTGAGATCGCTGCGGTTGATATAGGCGGTCACAGTGCGAACGTCAGGGGCCTGGGCGCGGATGGCGTCGGCATCGGAGAGCGTGAGGTAATACGGACGAAGGCTGGTGTGCTGGCCGGGAACCGCGGGTATGGTGCCGTTCCACATCATGATGACGTCGTTGCCCAGCTCGGCGAACTCGCGTTTCTGGCCGGAGCGGAAGCCTTCACCCACGGAGATGAGCAGCAGCATGGAACCCACTCCCCAGGCGATGCCGAACATGGTCAGAAACGAGCGCAGCTTGTTGGCGCGGATCGCCTGGAAGACCTGTCCGAAGGTGTCGCCGAGGGACTGCATGGCTGCTGAACGATACGGGATCCGGAGGTTGGTGGTTCCCGTCACCGGAGGATGGGCGCGTCATCCTCCGCACGCAGCGACTCGGGACCAAAAGCAGAAAGACGGGATTCAAAAGGGAAGAGGAACGGGCCGCTGCCGGCGTCCGCTTCGGAACGAAGCCGTGCCCCCGGGCCGGAACCGGCGACCGGAACTATAACAGGACTATTTCGTGCTGGAGAGCGCCTGCTGCACCTGTTCGCTGCCGGGCTCGGACTGCTTCAGGTAATCGCTGACGCGTTTGCGTTCTTCGGGTGACAACAGGGGGATCAGAGACAGCATGCGGCGCATGGTGGTTGCGACGTCGTCCACCAGGTTCATCACGCGAATAGCTTCGCCGGAAAGGGGCATAAATCAATCGTCCTCTGTTTTCATTTTCGGCTATTGCGCGGTTACGGTAAAGCGCGCAGTGGAAATGGCATACGAGGCGGCGCAGAAAGGTGGAAGCAGAGGCTATTGGCCCAGTTTCATTTCTTCCAGGAAGCCTTTGACGCGCGCCGGGCTGGTCTCGTCGAGGTAGATCTTCACGTAATCGAGGTAATTGCGGGCGTAGAGCAGGATTTCCTCGCGGTCGTCGGAGGTGAGATCGCGGCGGACCTTGCCGGGAACGCCGGCGACCAGCGAGCGCGGGGGGACGACCATGCCCTCGGGGATGACGGCGCCCGCGGCGACGATCGAGCCTTCACCGATGCGAGCGTTGTTCAGGATCGTCGAACCGATCCCAATGAGGCAGACGTCCTCGATGACACACCCATGCACTGTGGCGTTATGGCCGATGGTGACCCAGTCGCCGACGATGACCGGGTACTTGTAACGCTGCCCGTGGAGGACGGCGCAGTCCTGCACGTTGGAGTGGGCGCCGATCCGGATGGAGTTCACATCGCCCCGGACCACAGCGTTCATCCACACGCTCGAGTGCTCGCCGAGGACGACATCCCCGATGACCTGCGCGGACGGGTCGACGTAGCAGGTGGCGGGAATGGTCGGCGTAACTCCCTGGTAGGGGCGGATCATAGGGTTAGTCTAGCCTCTGCATCATGAGCCTGGGCGAGTGAGGAATACAAGCAGATTTGCGATCGTTTTCTTTGCGTCGAAAGCGGTCGAGCGGTCCGGAGCCAGGGGCTCGTTCTTCGGGTGATTTATCCTCAAAATGACCATGCAGCAGAACGAGATACCTCCCGGCGTTCCGGGCTTGCCCGGATACAGCGAAGTTGAACTGGATCAGGCCTTTGCCGCCATTGCGCGGGAGGTTGAGGTGTCGGCTGCCTCGATCGGCTCGCCGGAGGAGAAGGAACAGTTCCGCCTGCAGTGGTTTGGCCGCAAGCAGGGACGGCGGAAGCTGGTCAGCGACGCCTGGTTGAAGTCGGCGCCGGACCTCGAGGCCAGGAAGCGTATAGGACAGCGGTTTAACACGCTCAAGGCGGAAATCGAGCAGCGGCTGGAGCAGGCAAGCGGGAAGACGTCGCTAAGCCAACTCGACGCCGAGGCCATCGACATCACCCTGCCCGGAACGGCGCGCAAACTGGGCGCGGAGCATCCGCTGATCAGGACCTGGCGCGAGATTGTCACTGTGTTCCAGCGCATGGGCTACTCAGTCGGCGTGGGGCCGGAGGTCGAGACCGACTACTACAACTTTGAGTCGCTGAATTTCCCGCCGGGTCACCCGGCGCGCGACACCCAGGACACGCTGGTGATCGCCGGGCAGGAGCGGAAGCCGCTGCGCGACCGGCTGCTGATGCGCACGCACACCTCGCCGGTACAGATTCGCACCATGGAACAGCAGCCTCCTCCGGTACGCATCGTGATCCCGGGCAAGGTGCACCGCAACGATGCGTCCGACGCCACGCACTCGCCGATCTTTCACCAGGTAGAAGGGTTGTGCGTAGATACCAACATCACCTTCGCCGATCTGAAAGGGACGCTGGATTTCGCCATGAAAGCGCTGTTCGGCTCGAGCGTGAAGACGCGCTTCTTCCCCTCGTTCTTTCCGTTCACGGAACCGAGCGCGGACGTGCAGATCAGCTGCCCGTTCTGCGGCGGATCGGGTTGCCGCAAGTGCAAGTTCTCCGGCTGGATTGAACTGCTCGGCTGCGGCATGGTCGATCCGGCCGTCTTCGGCTTTGTGCAGCAGAAGCAGCCCGGCTATGACCCGAAGAAGATCAGCGGCTTTGCATTCGGCATGGGGATCGACAGGATAGCCATGATGAAGTACGGGATTGGGGACATTGGTCTGCTCTACTCGGGGGATTTGCGATTCCTGGAGCAGTTCGCATGAAGATCCTCAGCTCCTGGCTGCGCGAATATGTTCCCGGGCTGACGGTCTCCGACCGTCAGCTTGCCGACGACCTCACCCTGCGCGGCATCGCCGTTGAAGGCGTCTTCGAACTGGGCGAGTTCGGGTCCTTGTTCGAGATGGACATCACCACCAACCGCGTCGA
>JBAUGH010000291.1:0-2783 GCA_049679565.1 Acidobacteriaceae bacterium | reverse complement strand
CTCCTGCACACATCGCCACGGCTTTTCCACCCCGCCAAAGCTGCGATACTGAAGTTTCCATGAGCCAGGTTTTTCCCAAATGCGGCGGGGCCCGGGTCCGCGTCCTTTCCCTGCCCAACGGCGGCCGCGCCATCGAGGCCTGCGAGTGCCAGACGGAGGAGCGCGCCGAGCGCCTGCTCAAGCGGGCCGGCATTCCCGCGCGCTACGAACACTGCTCCCTCGAAAGCTACGAGCCCGGGTTCCACGGCGCCGACCGCTCCCTCGCCGCCGCCTCCCTCATGGCCCGCCAGTTCGTCGACGGCTACCCGGTCACCACCGGCGGCCGCGGCCTGCTGCTCACCGGCTCCATCGGCGTCGGCAAAACCCATCTCGCCGTCGGCATCCTGCAGGCCCTCATCGCCGAAAAAGGCGCTCACGGCCTGTTCTCCGACTACCGCGAGTTGCTCAAGCAAATCCAGCACTCCTACAACCCCCAGGTCGCCACCACTGAAATGGAGATCCTGCGCCCGGTCTTCAACGCCGAAGTCCTCGTCCTCGACGAGCTGGGCGCCGCCAAGCCCACCGACTGGGTCTGGGACACCGTCGCCCTCGTCCTGAACACCCGCTACAACGACAAACGCACCACCCTGATCACCACCAATTACGCCGATGCCCCTCCCGGCGGCACGCAGCCCGGGAACGGATCGAGCCGCGCCCTCCGCGAAGAAACCCTGGGCGACCGCATCGGCGAACGCATGCGCTCCCGCCTGGCTGAGATGTGCGTGGTGGTCGAAATCCACGGCGAGGACTTCCGCCGCAAGGCCGGCCGCGCCCGCTTCGGGTAACGCAGGGCGCCGAGCGCAGCGAGCAACGCGCGGCCCGGCATCCGAATTCGCACTATCGTTTTCCCACAACGTGCATCTTCTCTGTAGCGGGCCCCTGAACCAGCGGAGGACACGATGGCGAACGACACGACGCATCGCCGGCCACGGGTGCTGATCCTCGGCGGAGGCTTTGCCGGTACCCATGCCGCCAAAGCCCTGGGCAAGCTGCCCGTCGATATCACCGTGGTCGACCGCAGCAACCACTTCACCTTCCAGCCCCTGCTCTACCAGGTGGGCCTGGCCGTGCTCTCCCCTGCCGACATCGCCTCTCCCATCCGCCGCATCCTGCGCAACCAGACCAACACCGAAGTCCTGATGGACGAGGCCATCGGCTTCGAGCCTGACCAGCGCCGGGCGCGCTTTCGCAGCGGCGTCGAGATCGCCTACGACTACCTGGTGCTGGCCACCGGCGCCACCCATTCCTACTTCGGCCACGACAACTGGGAACCCCTCGCTCCCGGCCTCAAGACTCTCGAAGACGCCATCGAGATCCGCCGCCGCGTGCTGCTGGCCTTCGAGCTGGCCGAGCGCCAGATGGTCGAAACCGGCTCCCATCCCCCGCTCAACTTCGTCATCGTCGGCGGCGGCCCCACCGGCGTCGAGCTGGCCGGGGCCATCTGCGATATCACCCGCCGTTACATGCGCCGCGACTTCCGCCACATCGACCCCAGCAAGGCCCGCGTGATCGTCGTCGAAGGCGAGAAGCGCGTGCTGGCCGCCTACCCCGAGCAGCTGCGGATCGAAGCCGAGCAGCAGCTGGAGGAGCTCGGCGCCGAAGTCCGCGGCGGCATGCGCGTCACCGACGTCCAGCCCGGCTACGTGGTCGCTACCGGCGAACATGGGCCCGAGCGCATCGAAGCCGCGGTGACCTTGTGGGCCGCCGGCGTCGCCGCCTCCCCGCTGGGCAAGCGGCTCGGCGTCACCACCGACAAGCGCGGCTGCGTCGTCGTCAACCCCACCCTCAACCCGCCCGGGCATCCCGAGATCTTCGTCTGCGGCGACCTTGCCCACTTCGAGCAGGACGGCCATCAGGTGCCGGGCGTGGCCCAGCCGGCGATGCAGATGGGCGACCACGTGGCGAAGCTGATCGAAGCCGATCTGAACCGGCAGCCGCGTAAGCCCTTCCACTACTGGGACAAGGGGGACATGGCCACGATCGGCCGGCTGGCGGCGGTGGCGGATGTGAAATGGCCCTTCCACGCCCGCCTCAGCGGATTTCCGGCATGGATCACGTGGCTGGTCGTCCATATCTACTTCCTCATCGGCTTCCGCAACCGTCTGGCGGTGCTCTCGCAGTGGGTCTGGAGCTACTTCACCTTCACCAGCGGCGTGCGGCTCATCTACGGAAGCCAGGCCCTGCCCGGCTGGACCACCGCGGACGGAGCGGAAATCAAACCGGGTGCGCTGGACGCAACGGCGTCAGGCGTCCCAGAGGCGCATTCCGAGAAAAGCCCCGCCAGCTCAGCCGCCGACTGAAGGCCGTGCCCGGGTCACGGCGGTGCATCGAGTAGGGAGGTTCGGTCGCGCGCCCCTGGGGCGACAGAGCCTCACTCCCTGGGTGCTGCGAAGCCCGACCTTCCACTCCACCGAACAAACCTGAGCTGTCATCCCGAGCGGAGCGCTTTGGGGCCCCGTCTCGCCCGCCAGGCGTGACGGGGTAGGCGGAGCCGAGGGACCTGCTTTTGTCTCTTGCTTCCATCACCACGAAGCTTCCGGACGCCGACCTTCTGGACATTAGGAAACACGAGCCCGTTTGGTGGGTACGTATTTCCGTCCTGGCACGCAAGCCAGGCTCGATGAGCGCATTGCCCTGATATGGAGTGACCGTGTCAACTGCTGCGGATCGGTGGGTTTGTTTTTGTCGTTGCTTTTGTTGTTTCCCGAGGACAGAGCGAGCAGCAGTCGGGGCAGGTTTGAGCG
>JBAUGH010000290.1:0-1971 GCA_049679565.1 Acidobacteriaceae bacterium | reverse complement strand
CGCGGCCAGGGCGAAAAGCTGGTGTACACGGCAGACGATGGGCACTACGTGCTGACCGGGACAGCTTCGGCGCATCCCACGATGTGGGATCAGGTGCACGGAACGACCACAGGCGAGGAATTGCGCTTCAACTCGGAAAACGACACGGTGCAGGTGCTGGGCGGCAAGGGCAGCGCGGTGACAAACACGACGGCGCCCAAATGAATTTTGCACGGGAGTTTTTGCGCGGCCCGGTGTTCGCCTTATAAGCTGGAACTGAGAAGCATGCGCAGGCTGTCCACTGACGAGATCAACAAGTCGTACAAAGGCCGCCAGGTCGTTCATGGTGTCAGCGTCCAGGTGACCGAGGGCGAGGTTGTCGGTCTGCTGGGACCGAACGGGGCGGGAAAGACCACGTCGTTTTATGTGATCGTGGGGCTGATCCAGCCGGACGGCGGGCGGGTGCTGCTGGATAACGAAGACATTACCCAGCTGCCCATGTATTTACGGGCGCGGCAATGCGGGATCAGTTATCTGCCCCAGGAGCCGTCGGTCTTCCGCAAGCTGACGGTGGAAGAGAACATCCTGGCGGTGCTGGAAGTGCAGCCGATTGCGCCGGAGATGCGGCGGTCGCGGGTGGAAAAGCTGATCGAGCAGCTGAATCTGGGGCACATCCGCAAGACGCGGGGGTATGCGCTGTCGGGCGGGGAGCGGCGGAGGGTGGAGATCGCGCGGTGTTTGTGCATCCAGCCGACGTTTATTCTGCTGGACGAGCCCTTTTCGGGAATCGATCCCATCGCGGTCCTGGATTTGCAGGAAATCATCTTCGACCTGAAGGCCAGCGGCATTGGCGTCCTGATTACGGACCATAATGTCCGCGAGACACTTTCGGTGACCGATCGCGCCTACATCATCAATGAAGGGCGGATTTTCCGGCACGGGACGCCGGAAGCGCTGGGGAACGATCCGGAAGTGCGGCGCGTTTACCTGGGCGAGGGATTCACCCTGGGCTAGCTGCAAACCCTGGCAGGACATAAAGATGCGGGAAAGGCGGCGGAATTGCTGCACCGGGTTCGTGTCGCAGATGTAAACTTTGAGCAATCAGACAGGGGAGCATGGTCCTTTTACAGCCAAAACTCAGTCTCAAGGTGGCGCAGCGGCAGATTCTGACGCCCGGACTGATGCAGATGGTCAGCGTGCTGGCGCTGAACAAGCTGGAGCTGAAGGAGATGATCCAGGCGGAGATCGCCGAGAATCCGGTTCTGGAGGAGATGGACGAAAACGTTCCTCTGCTGGATGACGTAGCCCGGGAAGAGGAAGACCGGGACCGGCCGGCGGAGACCCAGACGGCCACCACCGAAGCCGAGAAAAAGGAGAAAGACCCGTTCGATGAAATCGATTTCGGGTCGTATTTCCAGGATTACCTCGATCCGGGATTCCGGTCGCCGAACAACTACGAGGAAATCGAGAAGCCGTCGATCGAGAATTTTCTGTCGTCGCCGGCGACGCTGACCGACCACCTGTTCTGGCAGATCGGGTCGCTGAATCTGACGCCCGCGGTGCGGGAGGCTGCCGAATACGTCATCGGGAACCTGAACGAAGACGGCTATCTGACGGCTACCGACGATGAGCTGCTGGCCGGATATCTGCGCGAGCAGATGGAGCCGGATTCCGGCGAGGCGGCGAAGGACGTGTACTCGCGGGTGGCGGAGCTGCCGCCGGCCATGACCGAGCGGGCGCGAGCCATCCTGCAGACGGCGCTGGACGTGGTGCAGCATCTGGACCCGGTGGGGATCGGGACGCGGGATCTGCGGGAGTGCCTGCTGGTGCAGGTGGAAGCGCAGCGGCGGGAATTTCAGCTGATCTTCAGCAAAGCGGCCAACAAGGGGGGGGACGGGACGGCGGCGGCGCATCGCAACGGCGGCGGGGCGCGAGCGGCGGAAGCCGCGCCGGCGATGGAGCCGGTGAGCAACGGGACCCATGCCGCGAGCC
>JBAUGH010000289.1:0-2669 GCA_049679565.1 Acidobacteriaceae bacterium | reverse complement strand
CCTCGGCTGCGGCTCGCAGATCATTGCCGATTCCCCCCCCAGCTCCGCTCGCATTCAGCACGTCATCGTCATCATGCAGGAGAACCGCTCCTTCGATAACTTCTTCCACGACTTTCCCGGTGCCGATTCCGCCGATACCGGCATCGCCGACGGCGCCCCCATCCCCATGAGCCCCGTCTCTCTTACCGATCCCAACGATCTCGACCACTCCCATACCGGCTGGTGGCACGACTGGGACCATGGCAGGATGGATGGCTTCGCCCGCCCCGGCTCAGCTTCCCCCAATCTCGCCTACTCGTACGTTCCCCAAAGCCAGATTCAGCCCTACTGGACGATCGCCACCCAGTACACCCTCGGCGACCGAATGTTCCAGTCCAACACCGGCCCCAGCTTCGTTGCCCATCAATATATGATCGCCGGTCAGTCCGGACAGTCCGACGAAGATCCCAACGCCTCCATGTGGGGTTGCGACGCCCCCGCCGGCACCACCGTCGCCATGGTCGGCCCCGACGGCACCGACCTGCCCGGCGTCTATCCCTGCTTCGATTACCAGACCATTGCCGATTTGCTCGACGCCAACGGCATTACCTGGCGCTACTATGCCCCCGGCTCTTCCGATGGCTCCTCCTTTGTCCTCTCCGCCTTTCAGGCCGTTCGCCATATCCGCTACGGCAAAGACTGGAAGGATAAAGTCATTTCACCGCAGTCCCAGGTGCTCCACGACATCAGAAACGGCGCCCTCGCTCAGGTCACCTGGATCGTTCCCGACATGGCCCACTCCGACCATCCCGGCTCCGGCAGCGCCGAAGGTCCCGACTGGGTCGCCTCCATCGTCAATGAAGTCGGAAAAAGTCAGTTCTGGAATTCCACCGCCATCTTCATCGCCTGGGACGACTGGGGCGGCTGGTACGATCACGTGACTCCTCCCTCCGTCGACAAAATGGGCCTCGGATTCCGCGTTCCGCTCCTCGTCGTCTCGCCCTGGGCCAAACACGGCTACGTCTCCCATCAGACCTACGAGGCCAGCGGCTTCCTCACCTATATCGAGGAAGCTTTCAACCTCCCCAGCCTCGGCACCCGCGATGCCCAGGCCAACGACTTCTCGGACTGCTTCGATTACTCCCAGACCCCGCCCCCTTTCGTGCCCATTCACACCAATGTCACCGTCGAGAAGCTCCTTCTCGAGAAAATGTCCGGCCCGCCTGACGACGATTGACCGCGACCGGACCCCCAACCCCGCCGATCCCTCGACACAACTATGTCTCCCTCCTGGCACGCACTCAATTCCGCGATCTGGACCCTGGCCCTGGCTCTCCAGATTGGCCTCGCCGCTCTCGTCCTGCGCCGAGGCATTCCCCGCACCTTTCCCGCCTTCACCGCCCTCATCCTGTTCTATCCCCTCCGCGCCTCCCTCCTCTTCGTCCTCCCCGGCCGCATCCCCTCGGACGCGCTTGAAGCAACCTCGACCGTCCTTGCGGTCCTCGGCCTTCTCCTTCAGGCATGGCTCGTCGTCGAGCTTGTCGCCCATCTCATGCGCGGTCGCGGGAACGGCCGCCGCGCCCTCGTCCCTCTCGCCCTCGTTCCCCTCGCCGCCGCCGCCTTCGCGCTGGTCGCGACCTGGCTCACCCTCGTTGCCATACCCTCCCGCATCGAGGTGGACCGCACCCAGATCCTCTTCTGGTGGATCATGCTCGCCCTCGCCCCGCCAGCCATGTCCCGGCGTCTCACCTCGAACCTGGCCCGCATCGCCGCCGGCTTCGCCGCCTTCTCCCTCTGCCAGCTTGTCGCCCTCGCCGGACGCTCCCACGCCTGGCTCGCCCGCAACCGCCACGCCTCTGTCGCCTGGGAATACGTCCCCGCCGTCGCCTGGATCCTCGTGGTCGCCTGCTGGATGGCCTGGCTCAAAAGGGAAGAGCGCCCCCCCTCCATCCCCGTTCCCACCTGATCCCCCGGCAACCGCCGCCGGTCCCTTCTCCATTCCTGCTATCGTGCCGCCATGGCGCCCCGCAAAATCGTGCATGTCGACATGGACGCCTTCTACGCCTCGGTCGAGCAGCGCGACGACCCGACCCTCCGCGGCCGCCCCGTGGTCGTCGCCTGGCGAGGCCTCCGCTCCGTCGTCTGCGCCGCTTCCTATGAGGCCCGCCGTTTCGGCGTGCGCTCCGCCATGCCCGCCCTCCGCGCCGAGCGCCTCTGCCCCCACGCCGTCTTCGTGCCTCCCGATTTCGTCCGCTACCGCGCCGTCTCCCGCCAAACCCGCGACATCTTCCGCCGCTACACCGACTCCATCGAGCCCCTCTCCCTCGACGAGGCCTACCTCGACGTAACCGAGAACAAAGCCGGCCTCCCCACCGCAACCAAAGTCGCCAAAGCCATCCGCCAGGCCATTCGCGCTGAGCTCCAGCTCACCGCCTCGGCCGGCGTCGCGCCCAACAAGTTTCTTGCCAAGATTGCCTCCGACTGGAAAAAGCCCGACGGCCTGTTCGTCATCCAGCCCGAAGACGTGGACGCCTTTCTCCCGCCCCTGCCCGTCGAGCGCCTCCCCGGCGTAGGCAAAGTCACCGCCGACCGCCTCGCCAACCTCGGCATCCACACCGTCGGCCATCTGCGCGCCATGGAACTCGCGGCTCTCGAAGACCATTTCGGCCGCCACGGCCTCCGTCTGCATC
>JBAUGH010000288.1:0-4940 GCA_049679565.1 Acidobacteriaceae bacterium | reverse complement strand
CCACCAAACTCACCGATACGATCTTTCTCCTCCAGGGAGTGGGCGGCAACGTCGTCTGCCAGATCGGTCCCGACGGCAAGCTGGTCATCGATTCCGGCATCGACACCGGCACCCACCATCTCCTCGACGCGCTCGAAAAGCTCGGCCCCCACAAGCTCAAGCTGCTGGTGAACACCCACTGGCACTTCGACCACACCAGCGGCAACGCCGAGTTGCACTTTGAAGGCGCCTTCATTGTCGCTCAGACCAACACCCGCATCCGCCTCGCCTCGCCGCAGTATATGCAGGCCTACGACGTCCACTTCCCCGCTGCCTCCGACGCCGCCCTGCCCCAGGAAACCTTCCCCGACCAGGAAACGCTCTGGGTCAATAACGATCAGACCAACCTCGTCCACACCCCCGACGCCCACACCGACTCCGACATCTTTATCCACTTCACCCGGGGCAACGTGATCCACACCGGCGACCTCTGGTTCAACGGCATGTATCCCCTCATCGACCTGTCCAGCGGCGGGACCATCAACGGCATGATCCGCGGCGTCGATCAGGTGCTGGCCCTCGCCGACGAGCGCACCAAAATCGTGCCCGGCCACGGCCCCCTCGGCAACAAGGACGCGCTGCAGACCTATCGCACCATGCTGGTCACCGTCGCCGACCGCGTCGAAAAACTGAAAGCCTCCGGCCAGACCGTCGAGCAGGCCGTCGCGCAAAAGCCCACCGCCGACCTCGACGCCGCCTGGGCCCACGGCTCCATCAAACCCGACACATTTGTGGCTTTGGTTTACGACTCGCTCTGAGGGATCCAGCGGCGGCGCAATTCATCCGCCTTGCAGATGCACCAGCCCGCGCTGCAGAGCCGTCACCACCGCCTGGGTCCGGTCGTTCACGTTCAACCGCATCAGGATCACGCTCACGTGGCATTTCACCGTCGCCTCGGTAATGCCCAGAGCATTCGCAATCTCGCGATTCGACTTGCCCCCCACCATCAGGTGCAGCACCTCGCGCTCCCGCGCGCTCAGCTCGGAGTCCGGCATCCGCGAAGCCAGCGCCCGCGTCACCGGCGGCGGCAGAAAACGCCCACCCGCGTGAACCCGCCGCAGCGCATTCACCAGCGCGTCGTGCGGCATGCCCTTGATGATATAGCTCCGCGCCCCCGCCTCCAGCGCCTGGTGGATGTCTTCGTCGCCATCGTAGGTGGTCAGCACCACGAACTTCGCGTCCTTATGCCGCGCAATCACCGTGCGAATAAAGTCCACACCGCTCATCCCCGGCAGCCGCAGGTCGATCAGTGTAATGTCCGGTAAATGCTTCTCAAACAGCGGCAGCGCTTCCTCGCCGGAGCCGGCCTGCGCGATCGCCGTCATGTCCCGCGTGGTCTGGATGATGGCCGCAATCCCCACCCGCATGATGGGGTGGTCGTCCACCACCAGCACCCGGATTTTGGGCGCCTCGCCCACCGACCCTCCCGCCCCCGGAATATCCCGGACCGCTGCGTCCTCCCGCATGGGACGTACCGCGATTCTCTCATCCCGGCGCACCGCGAATCGCTCCGCTCCCGATCCCAAAGGGCCCTCCTGCTATACCGCCTCTGCCGCCGCCGCGCCTACATCGAGGGTCACGGTCTGCGTTCCCAGCCGCGGATGCTTTGCCGTCAGCCGCACCGTCCCCGCCTGCTCCCGCACCCGCACCCACACCGCTCCCGTCCCGCCGATCAGCGCAAAGGGATTGTCTCCGATCAGCTCCCCCGGCCCTTCCAAAGTCAGCGCAATCGGATCATTCGCGTACGGACGCACCGCGCCGAACTCGTCGGTCACCCGCAGCACCACTCGCGTCGCGTCCGCCCCATCGGCCAGCAGCGCCCGATCGTCCGCCAGCAGCAGGAACCGGCTGTCCACTCCCCGCCCCGACAGCGACTTCGAGATCACCCGCTTGCCGTCGATATACCCGTCGATCCGCAGATCGCCCCACGCCGCGCGGTCATGCCGCACATCGAAGAAGAACGGCGGGTACTTCAGGTGGGGAAACTCCGCGCGGTTCGGCTCGAGCTCGGCCAGCAGTTTCCACGGATTCCCGGCTACGCTGCCCGCCCGCGAAAACAACTGCAGGTGATCGCAGTTCGAGCAGATCACCGCCGTGGTGAAGCCCACCGACTCGTCGCTCTGCGCCCAGTGGAACGCCGGCTCCAGCACGATCTCCTCGCTCGGATCGCACTGCGATTTGTAGAACCCGCCCGCCGGCTTCAGCTCGCGGAAAATGTCTGCCACGCCGTGGTAGCAGATGCGGTCGCCGGCGCCAAAGTTCGCGTGGGTGTTGTAGTCGAACGCGCACCACCCGATCCCGCCCGCATACTGTGGATCGGACGCAAGCTGGTCGTGAATCCGTGCGTGCCGCAGCGTGTGCTCCCGCTGCCGCTCGTCGTCGTCCGTGGTCTTTGTCGGGAATGTGTGCCCCACGAACTCCGTGTTCAGGTAGCGCGGATGGTTCGGCGGCTTCAGCGGAATCCCGAAGTCGTTCATGGTGAAAACGTCTTCCAGAAACTCCGATCCCTGGAAGTTTCGGATGCCTCCCGTCTGCCGCGTGGGATCGAGCGCGTGCGCCAGCGCGTTGGTCCGCGTGTAGAAATCGTGATCGTCCCGCGACTCGTTGATGCGCACTCCCCACAGCACGATCGCCGGGTGATTCCAGTCGCGCCGGATCATCCGCCCCACGTTATCGACCGCCACGTCCTTCCACTCCGCGTCGCCGATGTGCTGCCACCCGGGAATCTCCTCCAGCACCAGCAGCCCGATCTCGTCGCAGCAATCCAGAAAATGCCGCGACTGCGGATAGTGCGATGTGCGCACGATGTTGCAATGCAGAACCTGGCGGAGGATCTTCGCATCCTGCCGCTGCACCCGCCCGGGCATCGCACCGCCCGCGAACGGAAATGTCTGATGCCGGTCGAGCCCCCGCAGCTTCACGATCTTCCCGTTCAGCGAGAAACCATGGTCGGTAAACGTCGCCTCGCGGAAGCCGATCCGCCGCGTCTCTTCGTCAACGACCTCGCCGCCGCGCATCAACCGCACCCGCACGGTGTAGAGCTGCGGCCGGTCCAGATCCCACAGCACGATCCCGCTCAGCCCGGTCAACGACACCGTCTGCCGCGCCGCGTCCCTGGCGGTCTCATCGCTGGCATGCACCGGAGCCTGAATCGGCCCCGCGCCGCTCCCCCCCGCCGCGCTCGCAACACCTTCCGGAACCGGCTGCCGCCCGCGCGCCACAACCTTCTCCCCATCGCGCAGCTCCGCTTCCAGCACCAGCGGGCCCTGCATCGCGCCGGCCAGGAAGCAGTCCACATCGAGCGCCGGGCTCGCTGTCAGCGCATCCCGCGGCCGCGCAAAGACGTTGTCGATCCACGTCTCCGGCACAATCCGCAGCGCCACCTCGCGGTAGATCCCGCCAAAGGTCATGTAGTCGATCTCGTACCCGAACGGCGGAATATCCGCGCGCTCCGTCGAGTCCAGCTGCACGCACAGCACGTTCTCTCCATCGAAATGCAGGTGCGGCGTCAGCTCGAACGAAAACGGCGTGTAGCCGCCCTTGTATTCCCCCAGCGCGACCCCGTTGACCCACACCGCCGAGGCGGTCATCGCCCCCTCGAAATCGACGAACACCCGCTTGCCCTTCGCGCTGGCCGGCACCCGGAACCGCCGTCGATACGTCGAAACAAACTCATAATCCTTATCGTCGAAGCTGTGCCACGGCGCGCGCAGGTTGCTGTGCGGCAGCACCACGCGGCTGAAATGCGCATCGTCGAAGCCCGGCGCGGTGGCCGCGTCGAGCTTCCCCGGAGCCCAGCGCCAGTTGCGGTTCATCGGCAGCACCTGCCGCCCGCCCCGCGCCGCCGCTTGCTGCCCCTCCTGCTCCTCCGCCGCACCCGACTGCCCGTGCAGCGCCGCAGAGACCAGCAGGCCTCCGGTAGTCCTGAGAAAATCGCGTCGATCCATCATCCCGTTCCCGAAGGCCTTGATTGGAATTTCTCGTTGGGCCGGCACGGTCCGTCGAAGGCCAGCTGAACCGCAGCCTTTCCCACCCCGCGTGGGCCACCCGCTACTGTACGCGCCGGACCCTGGGAAGCAATCCGACCAAAGTCGGAGCGGCCCGCGACGGTACCGTTCCATGGGATTCCACGCTGACCTACGTCGTCGTCAGCGTGGCCGTTGCGGATTCGAGCCCCGGCGAGTTCGCTGTCACCCGGATCGACCCAGCCCGCGCCGTCGTCTGCACCACTGCCAGGCACAGCCCGTTGAACGCGTTCCGCACCGCCGCCTTATAGTCCTCGTGGCTCTCCGGGTCGCCGTTGTCCACGCCGATCAGCTTCCCTTCCCCCTCCACCGTAAACGCGATCGCGTTGTCCGCCGTCGGCATCCGGCGTCCCTCGCCATCGCGGACCTCGACCACCACATGAGCCACGTCGCGCCGGTCCGCCGTCAGGCTCGTCCGATCCGGCAAGAGCGCGATCGTCGCCGGATCGCCCGTCGTCGCCACTTCTACCGTCGTCACTACCTGGCCGTCCTTTTTCCCCACCGCCTTCAGCGTGCCTGCCTCATACGGAACGTCCCAGCTCAAATGCAGGTCCGACGTGCTCCGCAGCACCCGCGCCCGCGCCGGATAATTTCCGTAACGCCCCTCCATCCCCAGCCGCGGAAATTCGTACCCTTTTTCGCCGAACGATTTTCCGTTCACAAACAGCTCCACCGTGTCGCAATTCGTATAACAGGTCACCGGAATCACCGTCCCCTCGCGCCCCTTCCAGTTCCAGTGCGGAAACAGATGGATCATGGGCTGCGCGGTCCACTGGCTCTGGTAGAAAAAGTAGCCGTCCTTGGGAAATCCGCATGTATCGATCGCCCCCGCCGGAGCGCCTTTGAAAGGCCAGAACGCCTCGCCCAGATAATCGA
>JBAUGH010000287.1:0-8388 GCA_049679565.1 Acidobacteriaceae bacterium | reverse complement strand
GAATGGAATACGGGGGAACCGGGCGGTGGCTCCGTGGTGGCACACGCTGCTGCTGGTGGCGCTGCTGGTGGGTGGCTCGGTGGTGAATGCGCGGCAGGCGCATCGGCAGGCGCTGGGAACCCACCATGCCGCGCGCTATCTGTTGGGGATCGGCGTGGAACTGGTTTTCCTGCTGCTGGTCTGGTGGGGGCTGGAGCTGAAAGAGGTCACGCTGCGGGAGCTCGCAGGGTTCCCGCGAGGGTTGCGCGCGCTGATGGAGGACTTTGGCGCAGCAGCGGTGTTCTGGATCATGGCGATGGCCATTCTGGCAGCGATCGGCGTGGCTCTGCGGCTGCTGCACTTCAGTGTGCCGCAGAAGACGCTGATGGCCCTCGCACCGCGCACCGGGATGGAGATGGCGCTGTGGGTCTGCCTGAGCGCGACGGCGGGGTTCTGCGAGGAGTTGGCATTCCGCGGATATTTTCTGCGCCAGTTCGGCTCGATCGCAGGCGGCATGTGGACCGGCGTGGTGTGTTCGTCGCTGCTGTTCGGCATCAGTCACGGCTACGAAGGCGCAGCCGGCATGATTGCAATCACCGCGTACGGCGCGATGTTCTGCGTTCTGGCGATCGTGCGAAGAAGCCTGCGCCCGGGGATGATCGCGCATACTTGGCACGACATTTTCAGTGGAGTGATGCTCGCGCTGCTGCGACATTTTCATCCGCCGGGATTTTGAATCGTCGCTCGCTGTGACGCGCGCGATTCCGTGAGCGAGAAGTTGTAGCGAAAATCTGAATTTTTTTCTTGACACTCTATGCGCGGAACTCTATACATTCGTTAACTGCAGCATTTTATGTTGCAGACTTCGATGTAGACATCGAAAAGGGAGAATAGAAAAAATGGCAACGAAAAAGGCAGCTAAGAAGTCCGCGAAGAAGGCAGCCAAGAAGACCTCGAAGAAAAAGTAACGAGGTCATCGGCAACACATTGGGGGGACGCGAGAGCGTCCCCCCAATGCTTTTGCACCAATGTTCATGCCGCTACAGACACATTCGGGATTTTCGGGCGCAGGTCGCAGTAGGCTGGAAATATGACGCGACGCCGATGGATTGCGGATACCTGGGATGAGGCGACGGCCTCCATTGCCGGAGAGCAGGCCGGCCATCTGATTCGCGTGCTGCGCGCACAGCCGGGAATGGAATTCGACATCGTGGCGGGCGGCCGCGTGTGGCACGGCGTAATCGCCGGCATTACCGGCGACGCCGTGCGCTTCAACCTGATTGTCGAGGTCCAGGCGGATCCGGCGCTGCCGGTTACGCTGTTGCTCTCCGTTTTCAAATTCGATCGCATGGAATGGGCGATCGAGAAGGTAACGGAACTGGGCGCGCAGCGCATCGTGCCGGTGATCGCGCGGCGCAGCGAGAAGCATCTGGCCCAGTCCGCCGCGAGCCGCGTGGAGCGATGGCGGCGGGTCGCGCGGGAAGCGTCCCAGCAGGCACGGCGTTCCGATGTGCTGCAGATCGACGATCCGGAGCCCCTCAAAACAGCTGTTCGTCGTGAGCCGAATGCAGTGCGTCTGGTGCTGGCCGAGCAGGAGCGATCCACGACGCTGCGCCATGCACTGCAGGAAGCCCTGGCGGCCGCCGGCGACAGCGCGCCGGCGATTCGCCTGGCCATTGGACCGGAAGGCGGATGGACCGGAGAAGAGGAAGCGCTCTTCGACGCGGAGAGTTGGAGGCCGGTCAGCCTGGGGCCGCGCATCCTGCGCGCAGAAACCGCAGCGATGTCGGCGCTGGCCGTGACTGCGGCCCTGCTGGAGTAAAGGACCAGCTTTTGGCTTCCGGCCGGTTGCCGGATCGGCTTGCGGTTGAATCAGCGGCTGCGAAAAACGAGCGCTACGAGAACATCTCCTTTACCTTCTCGAGAAGGCTGCGCGAGGTAGGCGTGTTCTCGACGATGACGGTCTGCCCGAGTTCGCGCAGCAGTTCCTTCTGAGCTTTGTTCAGTTTGATCGGCGTGCGTACGACCACCTGCGCGATCAGATCGCCGCGGCCGTATTCGTTCAGATGAGGGACACCCTTGCCCCGGATGCGGAACTGCTGCCCGCTCTGCGTTCCTTCGGGGATCTTCAGCTTCGTATCGCCGTCCAGCGTGGCGATGCTGATCTCGGTGCCCAAAGCGGCCTGCGGGAAGGAGATCGGCATGACGCAGTGGAGGTCGTTGCCATCGCGCTCGAAGAACTTGTGCGGGCGAACCTTGAGAACGATGTAGAGATCGCCCGAGGGACCGCCGAAGCGGCCGGCGTCGCCTTCCCCCTGGTAGCGGATGCGAGTGCCGTCTTCGACACCCGCGGGAATACTGACCCCGATCTCGTGCTGGCGCTCCAGGCGGCCATCGCCGCGGCAGGTGACGCAGGGATCGTTGACGACGGTTCCTGCGCCGCCGCAGGCAGTGCACGTGCGGGCAATGGAGAAGAAACCCTGCTGATAGCGGACCTGACCGCGGCCCTGGCAATGGGGGCAGGTCGAAGGGCCACGGCCGGTCGCGGTCCCGGTTCCGCGGCAGTCTTTGCACGCCTCCATGCGGCGGATGGTGACCCTGGTTTCCTTGCCGAACACAGCCTCTTCGAACTCGATGGTGAGATCGTGGCGCACATCGCGGCCCTTTTGCACGCGGGACGCGCGGCGATTGCCGCCGATGTTGAACATCTCGCCGAAAATATCGCCGAAGATGTCGCCGATATCCTGGGCGCCGAAGGGATTGCCATCGAATCCCCCGCCGCCCACGCCGGCATGGCCGTAGCGATCGTAGGCCGCGCGCTTCTGCGGATCGCTGAGCACCTGGTAGGCTTCGCTGCACGACTTGAAACGCTCTTCGGACTCCGCGTTGCCGGGATTGCGGTCGGGGTGATGCTGGAGCGCCAGCCTGCGATAGGCTGCTTTCAGCTCCTGATCGGTGGCCGCGCGGGAAACCCCAAGGACTTCGTAATAATCGGCTTTAATCACGTTTTCGGTTCTGCTCATGCTTCCTTCTGCTGCGAGTTGCTCGCGACCCGGACCAACGCCGGACGCAGGAGGCGTTCACGGATGCGATAGCCGCGCCGCACCTCCTCGAATACCTGATGATCGGGAAGATCGTTCCGTTCCACCATTTCCAGAGCCTCGTGGACGCGGGGATCGAAAGGCGAGCCGATCGTTTCCACCGGCTGCACATTGAGCGAGCGCAGCGCTTCTTCCATCTGTTTCACGATCAGCTCCACGCCGGTCCGTAGCTGCTCCGCGGAGCCGGTGGATTTGAGGGCGAGCTGGAAGTTGTCCAGTACCGGCAGGAATTGTTCCACCGCGCTGGAAACGGCGAAGTCGCGAAATTCCGCTCGCTCCTTTGCTTCTCGCTTGCGGGAATTGTCGAATTCCGCCTGCAGCCGGGCGAGCCGGTCGAAGAGCAGATCCCGCTCCGTCTTCAGGCGGTCGTACTCCTCCTGAGGCACGGTTGCGGTTTCGACAACCACCAGCGGCTCCGCGTTCTCCGGAGTGTCGGCGGTCGCGACGGTGCCGGAGCCTGCACGGCCGGGCTCGCTGACCGGGGACGGCTGGTCCTTATCAGGACCGGCGCTTTTAGCCTGGATGTTGATTCGTCGCATAAGTCATAACTCGATTCGACGGGCGGGCGGATGTTGCTGGGGCGCCTGCCCCGGTTTGTGGGCTCGCGGCTACCGCATCACTGCGGCGGCTGGAAAATTCTGGCGGACAGCTGGGCGATGTACGACACCGCGTTGATGGTTTCCTGATAGCGAATGCGGGTGGGCCCGATCACCGCGACGGTTCCCAGATTTTCGCCGCCCAGTCGCGCATTGGCGCCGATCAGCACGAAATCACGAAGCTCAGGAATCGCATCTTCGAGGCCCACTACGACCCGCACCGAGCGCTGGTGCGCATCCACATAAGCATTCAGCAGTTCAATGAGACGCTCTTTCGCTTCGAGTGCGCGGAGCATCGTCCGCAGGCGCTCGCGGTCGGTTTCTCCCGCCAGCAGATTCGCCACGCCCTCCATGAAGATCGCGGGAGCGGAGACGCTCTCCGTCGCCAGGGCTCCTTTGCGGCACAGTTCTTCGAGGGAATGCATGAGGCGGTCGTATTCGCTGCGCTCGGCTTCCAGACGCCGCGCCAGCTCAGTGCGGATCCGATCGATGGACCAGCCATGGAAATTCTCGTTCAGGTAGCGCGCCGCTGTCTCCAGTTCCTTCGTATCCAGGTCGTGGTCGAGCTGGAGGACCCGATCGAGGACCGTGCCGGTTCTGGTGATAACCACGGCAAGAATCCTGGCCGTGCCGATGCGCGAGAAATGGATATGCTCGAGGGCGTGCAGTTCCTGGGTGGTAGCAAGAGCCACGCCCAGCCCGCTGGAGATCAGCGCCAGCACGTGCGAGGTACGCTCCAGATACTGCTCGCTGGTGCCGACGCCGGCGAAGCTTTCCTCGATTTGCCCCAGCCGCTCGGGAGTGAGGATAGTGACTTGCGGCCCGCTCAGATGCTCGACGTAGAAGCGAAATGCCTGCGCGGTGGGAATGCGACCGGCGGACGTGTGAGGCTGATCGAGCAGACCGGCATCCCCCAGCGACGCCATGACATTGCGGATGGTGGCCGAACTGAGGCCGTCGCGATTCCCGAGATGACGCGCCAGCGCCTGCGATGCGACGGGCTCCCCCGTGGCGATGTAGGTTTCCACAATCGCCGTCAACACCGTGCGTTCGCGAGGACTTAACCGCGGCTCACAAGTCATTCAGGATCACCAAAAAGGCTCAAACGGGCAAACTTCGCCTGTGTAGATTGTAGGTTTCGCGAAAAGGTGGGTCAAGAACGCGAAAGTGGCAGGCGTCCGATGCACGGAAGCCGGAATCCCATGTCAATACTCTCCGCTGACGACATTTTCGAGGGGTTCGCCCCGCAGATAGCGGCCCACCTGACTGGCGGCAAAGGCCATGGCGCGGGTCATGAACATCGGGGTGGAACCGGCGACGTGGGGCGTGATCAGAAGGTTGGGCGCGCTCCAGAGGGGGTGGCCGTCGGGCAGGGGCTCCGGGTCGGTGACATCGATGGCGGCACGGATGCGTCCGGCGTGGAGAGCCGCGAGGAGCGCATCGGTATCGACGACCGGGCCGCGCGCGGCGTTGACCAGCAGAGCGCCGGGCCGCAAGAGAGCGATCTCCTTCGCGCCGATCATGCCACGGGTTTGGCTGGTAAAGGGCACGATGAGGATGACGATATCGGCGGAGGGGAGGAGTTCGGGCAGCTTTTCTACCCCGAAGACGCCGTCGCGGGCGCTGCGGGCGACCCGCGTGACGCTGACGCCGAAGGGCTGCAGGCGGTCTTCGATCGCAGAGCCGATGGCGCCATGGCCGACGATGAGGACGCGTTTGCCGTGGAGTTCTTCGCAGAGCACCGCCGGGTAGAGGTGTTTGCTGCCGGGATGCATGGCGAGGTAGCGGTTTTCTGCCTCCCTGCGCAGCGACCAAATTCCTTCTCGCTGGACTTCGCCGTAGAACGGAAAGTACTTCAGGGAAGCCAGGATGGCGGCAACCGTCCACTCTGAGGTGGAGATATTATGCACGCCGCGCGCATCGCAGAGAGTTACGTCGCGCGGCAGGAGCTTCAGCAGCGCGTCCACGCCGGCCAGCGTGGCCTGGACGACGCGCACCCCCCGCAGGTGGGGCCACATGTCCGCGGCGTGTTTGCCCCACGGGGTAATCCAGAACTCGACTTCGTACGTCCGGTCAGGGTGAGCCGGGATGACCTGGAGGTCGATGCCGCCCGGGAGAAGACGAAAGAGATCGGGGTCGAAGGCCTCGGGCACGCCGACTTTGAGCATGGGCTTGGCTTCCATTCGCGTCCTGCCTTCGATGCTACTGCGGGATCGAAGGATACAGAGAAACGGAGGTAATAGCGAGGTGCGTCTTCGAGCGGGGTGTCACCTGCCCCAACGTTCATTCAGTCTTTCTGGTGGAAGAAGCGACTGTTGAGGTCGGGCCAGAACTCCTGAAAGATGAACGTGGCGCCGTCCAGCCCGACGTTCAGCACCCAGCGCTGGCCGGTCTTGGTCCAGGTTCGCTCGACGGAGGGATAGTAGAGGCCTGAAAACCCCGCAGCCGCGCCCGCACCGACGATTTCCGAAGTGTTGAACGTTTCACCGCCCGCATCGGTGCGGGTGATCAGAATGCGGCTGAAAGCGTAGCCGGTGCGTTTGAGGAAGCCGCCGCGACCGAGCGTGTAGTAGCGCGGATCCTCATGGGTGAGGACGGGGAAGATGAATTCCACCTCATAGTCCTCATCGACCTGGTCCGCGAGAGTGTGCCAGTAATAACGCCCATATCCAACCGCACCCTGATGGAATTCCGGGTAGGAGCCTTCTGCCTGCCCCACGCCCGCTACCATGGCGACGTAAATGAAGTCGGAGTAGTCGAAAGCGTCCTGCGTGCTCTCTTTGAACTTCTCCGTTGCCGACTCTGGCGGGAGTTTCTGATCCGCGGAAACGGAGCGAAAGTTGGGGATGATGCCGAGAATGCGTTTGGTCTGCTTTCCGGTCACGTCGCTCTCCGACGAAGAGGCCGGCGCGGCACTGGATGGGGAGGGCTGCGACGCCGGCGGAGAAGACTGGCTGACGCGCGCTGCGCCGGGTTCGTCGGGGAGGGCGCTGCTCGGAGACTGAGCCAGCGCCGGAGCGGCGATGAGACCAGCCAATCCAATCAGGGCCCGCACGCGCTGCAGGGGAGGGAAAAGGCGCATCGGTTCCTGGAACCGCGACCGGGGAATTCGAAGCGGTTGTTATGAATGGACGCGCAAAACGGTGATTTGGATACAGAAATACGATGCTTTTCTGGAGGAGCACTGGAATCGAGCCAGCGTCATCCTCGCGAAAGAACCGGACTCAGCGCTTCCAGGCCTGCCTGGATCGCCTCCGGCGCGACCGCGTAGCTAAAGCGCACATGGCCTTCCCCCTGCGCTCCGAAAACGACGCCCGGGATGGTAGCGACATGAGCCTTCTCCAGCAGCATCGCGGCGACGCGCCGGCTTTCCTTATGGATTCCGGTAACGCCCGGAAAAGCATAGAAAGCGCCTGCCGGTGTTTCGCAGGCCAGCCCCAGTTCGTTCAGACCTTTCACCAGCAGGTCGCGCCGCTGGCGGTATTCTTCGCGCCGGGCGGCGATCGCTGATTCCGGAATGGCGAGCGCTTCGAGAGCGGCCCATTGCGTGGGCGTGGAAACCCCGTTGGTCGAGTACAGAACGAGCTTGCGCAGAGCGGTCATAAACGGCTCTTTGGCCACCGCATAGCCGACCCGCCATCCCGTCATCGCATAAGTCTTGGAGAAGGTATACGTGGTGATGGTCCGCTCGGCCATGCCCGGGAGCGAGGCGATGGAGACGTGCTCGCCCTCGTAGACCAGGTCTTCATAGGCTTCGTCGGCGACGACAATGAGACTGTGCTGCATGGCAAATGCCGCCACTTCCTCTGCCTCCTGTCGAGTGAATACGAAGCCCGAGGGATTTTGCGGCGTGTTGAAGTAGATGGCACGGGTTGTGGGAGTAGAGAACTTCTCCAGCGTGGCGGTCATGCCGTTGCGGCGAGCCGAGGAGGTGGGCACCATGACCGGCCGCGCCTGGGCCATGGTGATCATGTCCCGAATCGGCGTCCAGTAAGGCGAGAAGAGAAGCATGTCGTCGCCGGGATCAAGGATCGCCTGGAATGCGACATAAAGAGCGTGGGCGCCGCCGGAGGTGACGATCACATCGTCCATCTCGGCATCGATGTGATTTTTTGCCCCGAGCTTGCGGGTGATCGCAGCACGCAGCGGTTCGATGCCCGAGGAGGGGGCGTATCTCGTCCGGTTCTCGACCAGCGCGCGCACCGAGGCGAACTTGATGGCGTCGGGCGTTTCGAAGAAGGGCTCGCCTCCGTGGAATGCGTGAACCGGCTGGCCGGCGGCGCGCAATTCAATAACTTTGTTGCGAATCTGCACGATGTCGGAGAAGCCGACTTCATCGAGGCGTTTGGCGACATGCAGGGCGTTTTTCTTCGCGATCATCGAGGACCCCTGGGCAAAACCGGACGTATCAGCTTAGAGCATTTGCGGCGGAGCAGGACACGAATCAGATGATTTTTCTTCGTCAGATGGCCAGCAGGCCGGAGTAGACGGCCATTCCGGCGACCGCATCGACGCCGATGGCTTCCAGTGCGGCGATCTCCGATTGCGAGCGGATGCCCCCGGCCACGATCAATTGCCGGGAGGTGAGCGGACGGAGGGCGCGGGCGACCTCGAAGGGAAATCCCGTCATGGTGCCTTCGACATCGACGTGCGTGTAGAGAAAGGCCCCACAGTACGGATCGAGCGCGGCGATGGCCTGCGCAGGAGTGATG
>JBAUGH010000286.1:0-5466 GCA_049679565.1 Acidobacteriaceae bacterium | reverse complement strand
AGACGACGACGAGCGACTCCTCTTTGCGAAGAGCTTCGCGGAAGGCGCTCGCTTCTCCGTCGGCGGAGAGGGCCGCATCGTTCCCGCCAAGCCAGGCCGCCAGGGCGGCGTAGTCATTTTCGCGGATCCTGAGAAACGCCGTCGCCTGACGGCGCAGTTTGATGGGCTCGTGGTTGGCGACGTAGAGGTGCGCACCATGGAGCCGGACGGCGGTGCGAATCTGCCAGGCGAGCCCGGGGTGCTGTTCTGTGGGATCGTTGCCGAGCAGCAGAATGGCTTTGGCCGCAGCGACATCGCGGAGCGAAGCTTCTGCCGTGCCGTTGAGCGCCGATGCGAATGCCGGGTAATCCGCGGTGCGGTGGTGATCGATGTTGTTCGTCGCCAGAACCGTGCGCGCGAATTTCTGCAGGAGGTACGCTTCTTCGTTGGTGGTGCGGCTGGAGCCGATGACCCCGATGGCCGGGCCGCCCTTCGTGTCGCGAATCCCGCGCAGGCGGTTGGCGGCAAAGTCGATGGCCTCGTCCCAGGTGACCGGCTCAAGGCTGCCGCCGGGCTGTTTACGGATCAGCGGCTTCGTCAGGCGGTCTTCGCGATTGGCGAAATCGAATGCGTAACGGCCCTTGATACAGAGGAAGTCGCCGTTGATGCCGCTCTTGTCGCGGTTATCGCCGCGGACGATCTCCATGCCGTCGTTGGCGCGGCGCACCCCCAGCGTGGTCTTGCAGCCATCGCCGCAGTGGGTGCAGACGGTGCCCACGTGCGACATCTCCCACGGCCGCGTCTTATAGCGGTAAGCGCCGGAGGTGAGCGCGCCCACCGGGCAGATGTCGATGCACATGCCGCACTCTTCGCACTCGAGGTGATCCTGGCGATTCGGGGCGATGACCGAACTGGCGCCGCGATTCTGAATGCCCAGCGCCCAGACGTCCATGCCTTCGCCGCAAACGCGAACGCAGCGATAGCAAAGGATGCAGCGGGGGCGGTCGAAGAAGACCACCGGCGACCACTGCTGTTCCTCGCGATGCTGTTTGATCTCCACGAATTTCGATTCGTGCGCGCCGTATTTGAAGGTCATGTCCTGCAGCTCGCATTCGCCGCCGGCGTCGCACACCGGACAGTCGAGAGGATGATTGCCGAGCAGCAGTTCAATGGTGGCCTTGCGGGCCTGCGCGATTTCCGGGCTTTCGGTAGTGACCACCATGCCTTCGGCGACCGGGGTGGTGCAGGCCGTCTGAAGCTTGGGCACCTTCTCGATGCGCACGACGCACATGCGGCAGGCAGCCTGCAGCGAGAGGCCGGGGTAGTAGCAGAAGGCCGGAATCTCGATGCCGTGGGCGCGGCACGCCTCAATGAGGAGGGTGCCCGCGGGTGCGGTCAGCTTCTTGCCGTCAACGGTGAAAGTAACGTCAGCCATCAGTTCCTTCAGACCAGCGCCGGTTCGGGCTGAGACGCGTGGTGGTAGGGACAGCCGCGGCCGTCCAGGTGATCTTCGAACTCTTTGCGGAACTTTTTCACGAATGCGATGGTGGGCATTGCCGCCGCATCGCCCAGCGGGCAGAAGGTGCGGCCCAGCATGTTCTCCGCGAGGTAGCGGATGTTGTCGATGTCCTTGTCGACCGCGCCGCCTGCGTGCAGACGGGTGAGCGATTTCTTCAGCCAGTCGGTGCCTTCGCGGCAGGGGATGCACCAGCCGCAGCTCTCGTGCTGGTAGAACTTCATGGTGCGCAGGGCAAACTCGACCATGCAGACGGTTTCGTCGAGCACCACCACACCGCCGGAGCCCAGCATGGAGCCGGCTTTGCCCACCTGATCGAAGTCCATGCCGATGTCGATTTCGTCGGCCGTGAGCACCGGCGTCGACGAGCCGCCGGGAACAACCGCCTTGAGCTTCTTCCCGCCGCGGATCCCGCCGGCAACCTCGTAGATCATCTTTTTGAGGTTGTAGCCCATGGGCAGCTCGTAGACGCCGGGGCGCTCCACGTGCCCGCTGAGGCAAAAGAGGCGCGTGCCGCCGTTGCGCTCGGTCCCGATCTTCGCGTACTCGGCCGCGCCCATGCGGAAGATATGCGGCACGGTGGCGATGGTCTCGGCATTGTTGATGATCGTCGGTCCACCGTAAAGGCCGACCACCGCGGGAAAGGGCGGGCGGATGCGGGGGATGCC
This sequence comes from Acidobacteriaceae bacterium, assembly GCA_049679565.1. Classification (GTDB taxonomy): domain Bacteria; phylum Acidobacteriota; class Terriglobia; order Terriglobales; family Acidobacteriaceae; genus Palsa-343. The sequence continues at coordinate 3,303 of JBAUGH010000286.1, read as the reverse complement.
GCGCTTGCCTTCGAGCGATTCCATCAGCGCCGATTCTTCGCCGACCTCGTAGGCGCCCGCGCCGGTCTGGGTCACGATGTCGAAGTCGATGCCGCTGCCGAAGATGTTTTTGCCGAGGAAGCCTTTCGCGTAGGCCTCCTGGACGGCGCGCTCCATGATTTTGAGCAGGTAGCGGTACTCGCCGCGCAGGTAGATGAAGCCCATCCGCGCCTGCACGGAAAGGCCGGCAATGATGGTGCCCTCGATGACCGAGTGAGGATCGTGCTCGAAGATGAGGCGGTCCTTGCAGGTTCCCGGCTCGGACTCGTCGCCGTTCACCAGCACATACTTGGGCCTGGCGGACTGCTTCGGCACAAAGGACCACTTGAGGCCGGTGGGAAAACCGGCGCCGCCGCGTCCGCGCAGGTTCGAAGCCTTCATCTCGTTGATGATGGCTTCGGAGCCGAGGGCGATCGCTTTGCGGGCGGACTCGTATCCCTCGAGCTCGAGGTATTTGTCGATCGACGCCGCGCCTTTGCCGAAGCGGTACGAAACCACGGGAACGCAGTCGGGATGGGTCGTCAGTGTCGCCATTACTTCCCTGCCCCGTTCTTGCTGCGGTAGTCGGCCAGCACCGTGTCCATTGCGTCGGGCGTGAGGTTTTCGTGGAAGTCGTAGTTCACCTGCACCGCCGGCGCCCAGGAGCACGCCCCGATGCATTCCACCTCTTCGAGCGAGAACACGCCGTCCGCGGTCACGCCTTTGTTCGGGACCCCGAGCTTCTTTTTGCAGTGGTCGAGCAGTTCGTTGCCGCCGCGCAGCATGCAGCTGATGTTGGTGCAGACCTGCACGTGATATTTGCCGGCTGGCTTCGTCCGCAGCAGCGAGTAATAACTGATCACGTTGCGGACTTCGAGCTCGGAGATACTCATGCGATCGGCGATTTCGGCAATCACCGGATCGGAGAGATAGCCGACTTCATCCTGCGCATACAGCAGCATCGGCACCAGCGCCGAGCGCTTCACCGGATACAGCGTGACCAGCTTGTCGAAACGCGCCGCCAGTTCCGGCGAGAAGATCGTGCCCTGCCGTCCGGGGCCGGGTTGTGCAGGTTGCGAGCTCAACGACTTTCTCCCTGATTCTTTCCCGCCTGGGCCTTTTCGGTTTCCGTGATCAGCGCGACGAAGTGAATAGCGGCGTGATCGAGGTCCTGTATTTTGCCGTCAACGTCGATGGTCCCTTCGGGCAGCAGATCGAATTTTCCGTGTGCGGCCTCCGCGCCGCCTGCGCACAGATGCCAGCAACCGCGGCCCGAAGCCAGGTCCAGTTTCAGATCGAGACGAGTCTGCGTGCCGATCAGGGTGACATCGCTCTCCGTCCAGGCAATGCGAGCGGCTTCTTCGCTGTGCAGGCTGGCCGCTGCCGCGTAGGAGCGCAGGACAGACCGGAAAGAGAGCCACAGTTCCGCGGCCAGTTTTGCTTCCACATCAGCCATTAGAACGCTCATCGATCCACCTCCCCCAAAATAATGTCGATCGACCCGATCACCGCAACCACATCGGCGATCAGGCGCCCGACGCACATCGTTTCCAGCGCCTGCAGGGTGGCGAACGACGGGTAGCGCATATGGACCCGCCACGGTTTCGCGGTGCCGTCGCTGACCACGTAGTAGGCCATTTCGCCGCGTGCCGACTCCACCGCCTGGTAAACCTCACCCGCGGGCACCTGAAAGCCTTCGGTCACGATCTTGAAGTGATAGATGAGGGCTTCCATCTGGGTCTTCATCTTTTCCCGATCGGGTAGCACGACGTGGGGAGCATCGGCCTTGATCGGTCCTTCGGGCATGCCGTCCAGCGCCTGCTGGCAGATCTTCACCGACTCGCGCATCTCCTGGAGGCGAACGACGTAGCGGGCCCAGACATCGCCGTCGGTCGAGGTCGGGACCCTGAACTGAAACTTCTCGTAACTCGAATACGGCATGTCGCGGCGCAGATCCCAGTCCACCCCGCTGGCGCGCAGCGGCGGGCCGGTGACACCCAGTCGAATCGCATCGTCGGAGCTGAGATACCCCACGCCTTTGAGGCGGTTGATGAAGATCGGATTCCCGGTGAGCAGGTTCTCGTACTCGTCGATCTTTTCGGGAAGGATTTTGATCAGCGCCTGCACCGAATCGAAAAAGTCGAGCGGCGGCTCCAGAGCCAGTCCGCCGACGCGAAAGTACGAAGTCATCATGCGCTGGCCGGAGACGTGCTCGAAGATGCGCAGAATCTCTTCGCGCTCCCGGAAGGTATAGAGGAAGACGGTGAGCGCGCCGATGTCCATGGCGTGCGTGCCCAGCCAGACCAGATGCGAATTCAGGCGCGTCAGCTCGTTCAAGAGCACCCGCATCCACTGGGCGCGGCCCGGCATCTCCAGCTGCAGCAGCTTCTCGACCGCGAGGCAGTAGCAAAGATTGTTGGTCAGCGGTGAGAGATAGTCCACGCGGTCGGTCATGGGCACGACCTGCTGGTAGAACTTGGCCTCGCAGGTCTTCTCGATGCCGGTGTGGAGATAGCCGATGTCGGGGACCAGCCTGACGACCGTCTCGCCGTCGATCTCCAGCACCAGGCGGAGCACGCCGTGGGTCGAGGGATGCTGCGGCCCCATGTTCAGGACCATGGTGCGGTCCTTCGCGCCTTCCTCGGGACGCGGGGCGATCAGGGTCGAGGTCGCGGTGAACTGCGGCATTTCCGGCATGTTCGGATTGTCGGGCGTATCGGGATTCTCGCGGCTGTTCGCCATCAGCGATAACCCTCCACCGGATAATCCTTGCGCAGGGGGTGGCCCTCCCAGTCGTCCGGCATCATGATGCGGCGGAGGCTGGGATGGCCGTGGAAGCGGACTCCGAACAGGTCCCACACTTCGCGTTCGTAGAAGTTCGCCGAGGGCCATACCGGAGTGATGCTGTCGATCGAAGGGTCGATGCTCTCGAGCATGGCTTCCAGCCGCACGCGCTCCTTCAGCTTGTGCGACAGGATGTGATAGGTCACCTGAAAGCGGGGTTCGGATGGGTACCAGTCGACGCAGGTGACGTCCTCGAGGAAGTTGTAGCCGGCCTGCTGCAGAGTGCGGCAGACGGCGCGGATAGCCTCAGCAGCGATCACCAGGGAGAGCTCGCCGCGATCGAATTTCGCGTTGGTAACGGCCTCGGGATGAGCGGCGCGCACCGCCTGAATGGCGACATTCTGCGCGAGGCTTTCGAACACAGCATCCTTGCTGAGCAGCGCTTCTCCCATCGATTTCCTTCTTCAGCTGAGCAGTTGTCGATTACGGATCGGCTTTTAC
>JBAUGH010000285.1:0-4396 GCA_049679565.1 Acidobacteriaceae bacterium | reverse complement strand
ACCCCCAGCGCTATTACGGGCTGGATGCCGTCTTTGCCGACGTGAATAACGACGGCAAACCGGACCTGCTGGTCGCCAACGACTCTACCCCGAACTATCTCTACATCAACAAAGGCAACGGTACCTTTGACGACCAGAGCTATATGAGCGGCTACGCTCTCAACGAGGACGGTCGCGTCATCGCCAATATGGGCATCGCCGTGGGCGATTACCTGAACAACGGCCACCTCGACGTGGTCAATACCGACTTCTCCGATGACTACTCGGTTCTCTTTCAAAACGACGGTTCCGGCAACTTCACCGATATGAGTTATGCAAGTGGGATGGCCGCAGCGACGATCCCCTTCGTCAGCTTTGGCGACGGATTCCTCGACTATGACAACGACGGATGGAAGGACCTGCTCATCGTCAATGGTCATGTCTATCCGGAGGTGGATCAGCATCCGGAGTGGGGCCTCACCTATGCACAGCGCCCGCTGCTGTTCCATAACCAGCGCAACGGCAAATTCGAGCTCGTGCCGGCCGTCGAGGGAACCGGCCTGGCGACGGTCAGCGTAGGCCGCGGCGCCGCCTTTGGCGACCTCTTCAACGACGGCAAAATCGACGTCGTCAGTAATAATGTCGATGGTGTGCCGGTTCTGCTGCGCAATGTCAATCCCGACCACCATCACTGGGTCGAGCTCAAACTCATCGGCGGACCGAAAAGCCCGCGTGACGCTGTGGGCGCGACGGTCTATCTCACTGCCGGTGGAATGCGCCAGCGTGGGGACGTCTTAAGCGGCGGGAGTTATCTCTCCTCGAACGACATGCGAGTCCATTTCGGCCTGGGCGACGCCACTTCGGTGGATTCAGTCGAAATTCACTGGCCCGACGGCATCCGGGAAAAACTGCATCTGCCCTCGGTCGACCGTATCTTCACGGTCGAGGAAAGCAGGGGAATCACCGGCGAACTTTGCACAGCGTGCAACTCGCCTAAGCCTTAGAAACCGGTTCACATTGGTGAGATACAAGGCGATCCGTTGCGTTCTGACCGTTAGCGACCTAACTATCTTTCGTCAGAAATAGCTGCAAAGACTGCTGCCCCCCGGATCTGCCTCGAAGGAGGGATAGCGTAGCCACTTGACTCCTGGGGTAAGCTGTAAACGTATTCTCACCTGCCGCCATGCCCACCCGGCGCCGAACTTCGGAGCAAGTTGCTTCTGCCAGACCTGAACGTCTGGATATTCGTGCCGTCGCCAAAGTCGCCCATGTCTCCATTGCCACCGTCTCCCGCACCATCAATCACGTCCCCACCGTCAACGCGAAACTCGCCTCGCGCGTTCGCGAAGCCATCCGCGAGCTGAATTACCTCCCCAACACTCAGGCCCGCGCCCTCGTTTCCGGCCGCAGCCGCATGCTCGGCCTCATTGTCTCGGAAATCACCAACCCCTTCTTTCCCGAGCTGATCCAGGGATTTGAAGACGTCGCAGTCGCGCACGGCTACGAGATTCTTATCGGTTCCACCAACTATGAGCCCGAACGCATGCAGCGCTGCATCCGCCGCATGATGGAACGCCACGCCGAAGGCATAGCGGTTATGACCTTCGGCATTGAACAGCCCCTGCTCGACCAGTTCGCCGCCCGCAATGTCCCCATCGTCTTCGTCGATGCCGGGCCCGACCGCGCCGGTATCAGCGTCCTGCATGTCGACTATCATCACGGCATCCGCCAGGCAGTCCAGCACCTGGCCGCTCTCGGCCACCGGCAGATCGGCTTTGTCACCGGGCCGCTCCGCCTCCATTCCGCCCAGGCCCGTCTCGCTGCCTTTACCAGCGCCGTGCGGGAATGCGGCATCCCCGTCGAAGAGCGCTTCATCGTCGAAGGCGATCACACCATGGAAGGCGGCATGAGCGCTGCCCAATCCCTCAGCGACCGCGGAGAGCTGCCCACCGCCATCATGTGCTCCAACGACATGCTGGCCATCGGCGTCCTGCACAAACTCTCCCGCGAGGGCATTCGCGTGCCCGGCGACGTCTCCCTCATCGGCTTCGATGACATCCGCATGGCCGAGATGATGATTCCCCCGCTCACGTCCGTCCGCATGTCCCGTCTCGAGCTGGCTCGTTCGGCCGTCTCCGCGCTGCGTGCCTATGCAGAGAAAACCCCGCCCCAACGCGAGTACAACATCGCAACTGAGCTCGTAGTCCGTGAGTCCACCGGCTACCCCCGCGGCACCATGCAGCACCTTCCCCAGCAGAGCAGGAACAGGCCCAGCGGCAACCGGCACAACCGGCCCGCCCCGACATCATCCGAGTAACCCCTCGCGCTCAGGCTCGGATGTAAGGGATCCACACCTGCATTTCCGACGGCTCCCGATTCGCCCACGAGTAGTACGGAATCAGCCGCAGCGTCGCCGGGCGCGCTGTCGGCTGTGGCGTGTCCGCGGCAAAATAAAGCGAGCTCGAAGGAGGTGCCTCTTCATGGCTTCCCTCGTGTTCGAGTACCATGACCCCGTCCAGCAGGGACGCATCGTAACTCGCCGTCGTCGCCCCGCTGGCGTGCACCGAGAAGCCTGCCAGGTTTCTCTGCTCGGGCGCGACCGTCTGGTCCAGACCCTCCATGCAGAAGACCATCGGCCCGCGCTGCATCGCCACCCGGCCGGTATTCTCCGTCACCGCCGGATTCGCTCGCAGAATCTGCGGCGCCATCTCGAACGCGAGTTCCACGCGATCGCTCCCGCTCCAGCGCCGCTGGATTTGCAGATATTGGCCAGGCTCCACTCCAGCCACGGCCTCTCCGTTCACGCGCACCGTGCTTCTCGTCGACCACGCCGGAATGCGAACGTTCAGCGCGAATTCCGCCGGACGTTCCGGGCTCACTTCCAGCAACACTGCCCCCTCCCATGGATAGCGCGTCTTCTGCACCACTCTCAGTCCGGTCCCATCGTGCAGATGCCAGTTGAGCTCCGAGTTTTCGTACAGATGCACATACAACCCATCGTCCGTGGTGCTGTAGAAATATCCCGGCAGCGACGCCATCGTCCTCTCCAGATTCGGCGGGCAGCAGGTCGTGTCATACCACGGGTTGCGGATCCGATCGCCTGACGACGGATCGAACGCCAGCGGGTTCCTGTAGCAATACGTGCGCCCGTCGAGAGACATCCCCGAGTTGATGCCGTTGTACAGCGCGCGCTCGATCACGTCCGCAAACTTTGCATCGCCCGTGCCCGCCAGCATGCGGTAGTTCCACATCATGTTGCCGATCGCCGCACAGCTCTCGCCGTAGGCCCGCGCATTTGGCAATTCGTACGGGTCGCCGAACGACTCGCCCGCGGCGCGCGCCCCCACTCCGCCGGTGATGTAGATCTGGTGCTGCGCCAGGTCGTTCCACAGCACGTTGAGAGTCTTCCAGTATTCCGGATCGCCCGTCTCCAGGTAATAATCCGTCGCGCCGCAGCAGGCGTACATCGCCCTCACCGCGTGCCCCTCCAGCTTCGTCCGCGAGGTGAACGGAACTCCGCAGAACATGTAGGTGATCTGCCGCTCGGTAAGCGGAATCCGGGGGTCGCCCTGCAGAATGTATCCCGCCAGTTCCAGATAGCGCCGATTACGAGTGGTGCGGTACAGCTCGATCAGCGCCATCTCGATTTCAGGATGCCCGGCGACGATCGGCTTCTGATTCGGCGCCGGTCCGTAGTTGGGCAGAAGAAAATCGTCGACAAAGCGGATGCCCGCATTGAGCAGCGTAACATCGCCCGTCGCCCGATACCACGCAACCGCGGCCTGCAGCATGTGGCCGATGCAGTAAAGCTCGTGGCCGGTTTCCTGGGTTGCCGGCAGCATGCGCTGGCTGCTCCGATCGCCGACAAAGTAAGTGTTCAGATAGCCGCTCGGCTCCTGCGCCGCCGCCACCGTGCGCATCATGGCTTCCGCCGTTGCCTGCAGTTGTGGCTGGTTTCCGGTCTGCACCGCAAACCCAACCGCCTCCAGCCACTTGTAGATATCTGAATCCGAGTACACCGGACCGCGCTGGGCCGCACTCGACTTGCCTTCCAGCCGCAGGAAGTTGTCCAGCCGCCCATGCTCCAGCAGCTCGTCGTGCATGCTGGGAATGCTCGACCCCACGTTGGTCTGCCTGCGCTTCTGCCAGAATCCACCGCCCACCGTCACCGCGCGCGCCGGAACCGTCTTCAGCCGCGCATGGGGGGATTGCGAGACGTCGATGACGCCGCTGTCCTTCCAGTCCTCGTGCGGCGCCGTCTGCGTCGAGTCGTCGAGCATGCCCAGCAATCCGGAGGATCGGTGGATGACCGACGCGCCGGCTGCGGCGGGAATCAGGGAAGCAGCCGAAGCCGCCAGAAAATGACGCCGTGTCAGAGAAGTTTTCATGGGACCCTCCGGATCGATGTGAATGGCTG
>JBAUGH010000284.1:0-6629 GCA_049679565.1 Acidobacteriaceae bacterium | reverse complement strand
GGTCCATCCCATGTAGAGGACGCCGTTCTGGAGAAGCAGGCCGACCCGCTCAGCGTACTGGGCGGGATCGAAGACGACGTTGCCGCCGGAGCTGTTGGCGCCGGCGCCGGGGTAGGTGGCGCGAATTTCGGAGGGGCTGCCGGCAAGCTCGGCGCCGGTGGTGATGTCGAGCGCGTGGAGGCGCTGGTGATAGGCGCCGGAGGCATCCAGCGACATGCCGACGACGAAGATGGATCCGTGGGCGCCGGCGCTGCGATCGATGACGGGCGTGGAGGTGATGCCGATTTCAGGGGAGATCTGGCTGCAGCCGTGATCGCCGCTGGAATTCTCGCCAGAGCCGAGGATGGAAGTCTTCCAGAGCTGCGCGCCGGAGTCGGCGTCGAAGGCATAGACGCTGTCGTGCTCAGTGGCGGTGTAGACGACGTTGTGCTGCTGGGCGCCGATGGTCAGGGCGGAAACGTAAAGCGGCTGAGCATCCACTTTGCCGTCGACGGGCAGGATGCGCAGGAGACCGAACTGAGAGGAGTTGACGTTGGCCAGGGTGAGGGTGGTTTCCTGGGCGTTGAGGCCGGTGCGGCCCACATCGTCGTGGTAGGTCAGGACATCAGTCCCGGTGGGCGGGGGCGGAGGAGCGGCAGCGGCGACCGTGAGTGCGAGAGACGCAGCGTGGCTGAGCTGACCGGCTGCGCCGGCAAATTGCACGGTGGCGGTGGCGGCGGAGGCCGAGCTCGCGGCGGCGAAGTTGACGGTCTGCGGGGCGCCGGGAGTGAGGTTGAAGGAGGCTGGCGACGGCGTAACGCCGGCCGGGGCGCCGCTGACGGTGACCTGGACGGCGCCGGTGAATCCGTCCAGCGCGGTGGCGGAGACGGAGACCGACTGCGCAGCTCCGCCGGCGGTGACGCTGAGGCTGGGCGCACTGAGAGCGAGGGAAAAATCCGCGGAGTTGCCGGCGGTGGCGGTGCCGGTTGCTATGGTGTGGCCGCAGCCGGCGGTGAGCGCCCCGAGGGCAAGGATGCAAAGCCAGGAAAGCCCACGCGTGGATCGCGCTTTCATCGGCGTGTTCCTCCGGCGGACGGCACGGATGCAGGGAGGCGCAGCGTGCTCCGGGGGGCGCACGCGGTACTGGCAAGCAGTCTAGAGGTGCGGAGGGGGAAAGGTCCAGATGGATCGGAAAAATTCATGGCCGGGGGGGATTCCGACGGCTGGTGCAACAAAAAGACGGCGGTTTGCGTACAAGCAGGGAGCGCGACGCTCCATTTTTGCGTCTGTCCATCGTCTAAGGTGAAACGGCTGCGCTTCCCGCGAGGTACGCATGCAGACTCTGAAGCAGAACCTCCGGTTCGCCCTGCGGATGCTGGGGCGGAATCCCGGGCTGACGGCAACCGTGCTGCTGACGCTGGCGCTGGGGATTGGCGCGAACACCGCGATCTTCACGGTGGATTACGCGACGCTGCTGGCTCCCCTGCCGTTTCCGCAGCCGAACCAGCTGGTGATGGTGTGGTCGAAGATCCAGACCTACCACAACGGGGTATCCGCCGGCGATTATCTGGACTGGAAACAACAGAGCACCGTGTTTTCCGATCTGAACGCGTGGTCGGGGCTGAATTTCAACGTGGCAACAAAGGACCAGCCGGAGTACATCCAGGCCACCGCGACGACTCCGGGGATGTTGCAGATGGAAGGCGAGCCGCTGTTTCTGGGAAGGTATTTCCTGCCTGAAGAGGGAACGGATGGGCACCAGCATGTGGCGATCCTGACGCACAAGCTGTGGCAGAAACTGGGAGCGAACCGCGACATCGTGGGCACCACTCTGCGGCTCGACGGGGAGCCCTACACGGTGGTGGGTGTGCAGCGGGCGGGCGATCAGGACAGGGGACAGAATCAGTTGACGGTGCCGCTGGTGTTCAAGCCGGACCAGATCAACCACGAGTTTCACTGGCTGCTGGTGATGGGGCGGCTGAAGCCCGGCGTGACCATGGCCGAGGCGCGGGAGAACATGAACGCGGTGACCGCGCACATCGCGGAGGTGTATCCGAAGAGCGATAAGGGCTGGGGCGCGTATGTGGAACCGCTGAAGGACGATTTCCTGCCCAAAGAGCGGATTCAGATGCTGTGGATGCTGCTGGGCGCGGTGGGGTTCGTGCTGCTGATCGCGTGTGTGAACGTGGCGAATCTGCTGCTGGCCCGCGGGATGGCGCGGCAGAAAGAGCTGGCGGTGCGCAGCGCAGTGGGCGCGAGCCGCTGGACCCTCTTCGGGCAGCTGATTACCGAGAGCCTGCTGCTGGCGTTGGCGGGGGGCGCTCTGGGCGTGGGCGTGGGCTACGGAATGCTGCAGGGTCTGATTGCGGTGATGCCGCCTGGCACGCTGCCCAACGAAGCCAATCTGACGCTGAATGTGCCGATCCTGCTCTTCACGCTGGGGGTAACGACGCTGGCTGGAGTGCTGGCGGGCAGCGCACCGGCGTGGTACGCATCGCGCGTGGATCCGGGAGAGACGCTGAAGGAAGGCGGACGCACCGGCACGGGCACGGCGAAGCACCGGCTGCGGCGGGTACTGGTGGTGGGCGAGTTCACCCTGGCGCTGGTGCTGCTGGCGGGCGCGGGGCTGGCGATCCACAGCTTCCTGAATCTGACGCGGGTGGATCTGGGAGTGAAGACGGATCACGTGCTGACCTTCTTTTTGCCGGTGCCGGATTCGCGGTCCAAAGACCCTGCGCAGATCACGGCGTACTACCGGGAAATTCTCACGCGGATCGATTCGGTCCCGGGGGTGGAGCACGCGGCGGCGGGAACCGGGCTGCCGCTGTATGGAGCGGGGTTCGGGATGCCGTTCACGCTGGTGGGCGGGCCGACTTACGCCGATCCATCGCAGAGGCCGGGGACCGGGTTCGGCATGGTGACGCCGGATTTCTTCTCCACCTACGGAATACGGCTGGTGAAGGGTCGCGAACTGAACGACCAGGATACGGCGGCCAGCGTGAAGGTGGCGGTGGTCAACGAAGATTTCGTGAAGAAGTATCTGCAGGGGAAGGACCCGCTGCGGGAGCGGATTTCCGTGGAGCAGCTGATTCCGGGGGTGACGAAACTGGGGCCGCCGCAGGAGTGGCAGATCGTCGGCGTATTCCACAACGTGCATGCGGCGGATCAGCGGGACGAAAATCCGCAGACGCTGATTCCGTTCTGGCAGATTCCGTGGCCGCAGGCGGCGATTGCGGTACGGACGGCGGAAGCTCCGCTCACGATGGAGAAGAGCATCGCAGCCGCGGTGCATTCGGTCGATCCGGAGATTGCTCTGGCGCAGCCGGAGACGCTGGATCAGGTGCGCGACGAGACCATGGCCAGCGAGCGGTTCACGCTGATCCTGTTCAGCACCTTCGCGGTGGTGGCGCTGCTGCTGGCGGCGCTGGGGATTTACGGAGTGATGGCCTTCAGCGTGGCCCAGCGCTCGCACGAAATCGCGCTGCGTATGGCGCTGGGAGCGACGCGCCACCGGGTGGTGGCGCTGGTGGTGCGGGAGGGCGCGCTGCTGGCGGTGATCGGGCTGGGACTGGGGCTGGTGGGGGCGTTTTTCGTCGGGCGCGGGATGCAAAGCATGCTGTTCGGCGTGAAGGCACTCGACGTGCCGGCGTTCGCAGCGGTGGGGGCGATTCTGCTGGCAGCTGCACTCGTGGCTTGCTGGCTTCCGGCACAGCGCGCGGCCAGCACCGAGCCGATGAAGGTGCTGAGAACCGAGTAGAGCAGGGCACAGGGTATACGGTGCAGGGTGCAGGGATGAGCTTCCCGCGATCAGGGTTCGCGAGCTGGGCGGAGAGTTTTGTAACCGGGGTGGACATTGCGGGTGAGGCCCTGCTGGTCGGCGATGCGCTGGAGCAGGTTGGCAAGCTGCTGTTGCTCCGCTGAAGACAGCGCCGCGAGCAGCAGGCGCTGGTGATCCCGGGAGAGGTCGCCGATGGCGGCCAGAGTCTTCTTTCCTTTTTCCGTTAGCAACAGAGCATGACGGCGGCGGTCGGCAGGATCGGTGCTGCGCTGGACAAGGCCGCGGCCGTCGAGCTCGTCGAGCAGCGCCACGAGGCGGCTGGGAACCATGCCCAGCCTGCGGGCGAGCGCCTGCTGGGTAAGCCCGGGGGTGCCGGCCACGATATAGAGGATGCCGGAATGGGCAGGCTGGAGGCGCAGCCTGGCGAGGCGTTCGGCGAACCTGCCGGCCGCGTGGCTGCCTAACTGGGCAAGGAGAAAAGCGGGGCCGAAGGACCGGAGCGGGCCGGGCTCGGCGGGGCGGGGGCTTTGAGTGCGGGCGGCGGAATTCATTGCATCCGATGATTGCATATCGTAATCATTCTATGATAGAACGATTTATCTGTAGAACGAATACCCATCGCAGGAGGTTTCCCCATGACATCCTCTGTCTTGCCGGCGGCTGGGCCGCGCATGCGCCACCAGGGCCCACCGCCAGGGGTGCTGGCGACGATCTACACGGTTCTGTTCTGCACCGGACTGTGGTTGGTGACGAGCTTCAGCGGCAAGCCGTATTTCCCCGGACCGTGGGAGAGCGCGAGCACGATTGTGGCGTTCTTCCGGACGCGGCCGCATGCGGCGCTGGAGTGCGGGTTCTTCCACTTCGGCGCGGCGATCGTGCTGGGGCTGTTCACGGCGACGGTGGTGAACCAGATGCGGTTCCTGGGGGTGCGGGCGGCGGGTGTAAACATTGCGCTGTTCGGGGGCCTGGCGACCGCGTTCAACATGTTCGTCTCGGCGTTCACGCTGTGGACGCTGGCGCAGCCGGGCATCGCGCAGGATGGAGGAGTGACGATGGCGCTCTACTATCTTGGATTTGCGTTCGGGGGGCCGGGCTTCTCGGTGCCGCTGGGATTGCTGATGGCAGGGATTTCGATTCCGGCGATGTTCATGAAGCTGCTGCCCAGGTGGGTCGCGATTGCGGGGATGGTGCTGGGGGTGTGCGGGGAGCTGAGCTGGCTGAACATGCTGTTTCCGAAGCTGCTGTTTCTGATTCCGCTGACGCGATTCCCGGGATTCCTGTGGCTGATGGCGGCTGGATTTCTGCTGCCGCGGACGGTGGCGGCGGGGAAGGCGCAGCCGTCGGCGCAGAGTTTCTAACCCTGCGCAAGGGTACGTTGGCGGCCGGCGGCGAGGAGAATTCTCTGGCCTGTTGCGAGGCCGGCAACCTACACTCGATCGGTATTTCACGCGGCTCTGCCGGCGGCAGGGGGAAGCAGCCGCGACTTCGAGGAGGAAAGACAGGTATGCCGAAGTTCGTGATCGAGAGAGAAATTCCCGGCGTGGGGAAGCTGTCGTCGGAAGAGGTGCACGCCATCTCGCAGAAATCCTGCGGCGTGCTGCGCGAGATGGGGCCGCAGATCCAGTGGGTGGAGAGCTTTGTGACGGATGACAAGATTTACTGCGTCTACATTGCTCCGGACGAAGCGGCGGTGCGGCGGCATGCGGAGATGGGCGGGTTCCCCGCAAACCGGGTAGCGCAGGTGCGGAGGATGATCGACCCGACGACGGCGGAAGCGTAGTCCATCGCGAAGGGTGACCCCGGTTTCGGGACCTTTGCGGAGGAGCGTTGCGGATCGACCCCGCCGCACGGAGCGGGGCCGCGCGCGGTTGGTGGTGTCCATTGACGGACGTGTTCGTTCATGGACATTGGCCGAACAGCTGCTTCTCTGAAAACCGGGAGAAACGCGTGCGCTCGTTCCGTCTTTCGGGAGATTAAGGCGGCGTCATGTGCGCAAATCCTGAGAAATAGCGCGAAAAATCCAATTGCCGAATGGAAGGTTAAATGCTACTGTTGCGGCCATAGTCTCTCCCAGCCTTTTCCTATTCGCAGGTTGACAGCGTAGACGGGGCTCCACCGCGTCGTGGACCTCTCCAACCGAAGTTCCGTCTGCTCCGCATTACTTAGCGTGTCTGCAGTTCGATCTTTTCGGTTTCCTCGGGCTTCAGGGTCGTAGACGCATTCTCAAAAGAAATGATGTCTGGCACGCATTCCCAACGAATGACGTTCAGGAGGAGCTGTTTATGCATCGATGGACAGGTCATCGGATTTCCCTGGCAGTTGCAGGGGCTGTGTTGCTCGCGGCGATGGTCACGGCGCCGCGGATTATGGCACAGGCCACGAATACCGGCACGGTTGTGGGAACCATCACCGATCCGAGCAGCGCGGTGATTCCCGGCGCTGCCATTACCATCACGAACACATCCGCCGGGGTAGCTCTGCGGGCTGTCAGCAACGACTCGGGGAGCTACACCATCCAGAACGTGCCCCCGGCGACTTATACGATGACCGCGAGCAAGCAGGGCTTCTCGGTCGCTCGCGCGGCCGGTGTGATTGTCAGCGTCGGCACGCAGACCACCATCAATCTGACGCTCAAGGTGGGGAGCACCGCGGAAACCGTGGAAGTGCAGGTGCTCGGCACCGAACTGCAGACACTGAACTCGACGGTCGGCAGCACCATCGCGCCTGAGGCGATTGCGGCGCTGCCCAGCCTGAACCATGACGTGAACACCTTCACCGAGCTGCAGCCGGGAGTCGCGCCGAACGGATCGGTTGCGGGGGCGGTGAACGATCAGAACATGTTCGTGCTGGATGGAGGAAACAACTCCAACGA
>JBAUGH010000283.1:0-7843 GCA_049679565.1 Acidobacteriaceae bacterium | reverse complement strand
CAATCGCCTCACTTGTCACTGTTGCTGTTGCGGATTGAGTGGATGCTGACGACAAAATTGCTGGAAACCCTGCTGGAAATTGAGCGCGCCGTAGGACGGGCCCAGCCCACCGCGCTGCGCGTTATGCTCATGGACGCACAAACGCAGCTGCTGCGCCTCCAGAAAGAGCATATCCGCTCCCTCGAAGAGCTGCACACCCTCCGCGAACGGCGGGAGATCCAGATGCCGGTGGGGTCGTGGCGTTCCGTGGCCCTGGCGCTGGCCAGAGCCGAGACCGAAAAGGAAGCCGCGCACGACGCCGAAGCCCTGACCCTGGCGCCGATCCACCGAGCGTCCTGAGCGCACAGAACTCGCAGCACGACGCCGGCACAAAGCCCGCAGACAGCCAGCCGAAACCACCACAAAGGGAACCTGCCGCGCACGCCCGTCGCTTCCCCAGAGGCGCGGGGAGGGCAAGCCGTTTCCTGCCGTGGCGCCCGCGATTGTTATCACAATGGATGCAACCCGGAGCGAATCCCCGGGGTTCCCATGGGCGGCCGGGTTGTTTTGTACGGCCGCGCACGTCAAACTAAAGCAGGATGCCTCGCGACACCATCTCGATCCGCTCCGAACCCTTTGGACCTCCCGCATTTGGATCGGTGGTGCTCCATCTCGGCTTCGTGGGCGCCATGGCGCTTCTGGTCTTCGCCAACAATCACTTCCATGGCCAGCAGTGGGGAGTGAACGGGCCGCAGGGTGCGATCCAGGCGAACCTGGTAAACTCGGCGCCCACCATCCCGCTGCCCAATATCACGCCGCCCACGCCCAACGTGCTGGCGACACAGATCCCCAGCCCCGCGCCCGCGCCGCCGTCGAAGGCGACCATTCCCGAGAAGCAGACGGATGCGATCCCCATCGCCGAGCGCCAGCCGAAGCTGAAGCCCGCTCCCAGGCCGGAGCATTACTCGCCGCCCCACGCCCAGCCCACCAACGAGCCCAATCGCGCGCGCTACGGCGAGGCCCCGGCCACCAACCTCCCCCATTCCATGAGCAACGCGCCCTCCCGGAACACCAGCCCCGTGTCCGTGAACAGCGGCGACTTCGCCTCCCGCTTCCCCTGGTACGTGGACAAGATCCAGCAGATGGTGAGCCGCAACTGGTTTACCCAGGAAATCGACAACCGGACGCCCTACGGCAGCCAGGTCAACGTCACGTTCACCATCGCCCGGGATGGCACCGTAAGCAACATCCACGTCTCGGTGCCCAGCGCATCGCCCACGCTGAACATGACCGCGGTGCAGGCCGTGCAGCGTGTTGAAAGTTTCGGCCCGTTACCCAATCAGTACACAGGTAGCAACGTTTCGGTGGAGTACACTTTTACCTACGATCAGCCTTCCCGCTGAAATCCTCAGGGACGGCGATCCACGCTGACGTGTCGATCCACCGATCTTCCATCTCTGAACAGCCATCCTTCGGAAGCCGATCCGCTTCCGAAGTGATCTGGGCTCGGCAACCTGGGCCCGGGGCTTCCCCGCTTGCCCGGGCGCCACTCTTCATCCACACCAGGATCGACACCATGGATACAGGAAAAGCATGAGCGCGAGATTGCCAGGGAAATCAGCCTCCTTTCGTTTCTTTCTTCCTTTCTTTTCGATCGCCATTCTCACCTGCGCTGCGCAGGCGCAGGACTGGATTCACATCGAAACCAACCAGGGCAATCCCAAGATCGTCATCGCCGCCGCGGATTTCAAAGCCGGCTCTGCCGATCCCATGACCGGCGGACTGAAATCGGCCTTCGATCAGACCCTCTATAACGATCTGCGCGCCGCCGGCATCTTCGATGTCGTGTCGAAGAGCATGATCCCCAACGCCATGCCCGGCACGCCCCAGGAAATCAACCTGGCGCAGTGGGCAGCCCCCCCCTCGAGCGCGGCTTACGTCGCTTTCGGCACGCTGGCCGTCAACGCCGGGCGGCTGATGGTGCAGGGCTACCTCTACCAGACCGCCAACTCTCCTAACGCCCAGGTGCTGGGCAAGCAGTACACCGACAACGCCAACGTCCAGGCCTCGCGGGAAATTGCCCACCGTTTCGCCGATGAGATCATCCAGCAGCTCGGCGGCCTTGCCGGCATCGCCGAGACGAAGATCTATTTCGTGTCCAACCGCAGCGGCAGCAAGGAAATCTGGGTGATGGACTACGACGGCATGAACGAGCGCCAGCTCACCCATCTGGGCACCGTTTCCCTCTCCCCCAGGGTCTCGCCCGACAACTCCCGCGTGGCCTTCAGCTCGCTGGGGAAGAACGGCTGGTCCATCCGCATGTTCTCCCTCGATCTGAACCGGCTGGTCGCGTTCCCCGCGTGGGGCGACACCACCCTGTCTCCCGCGTGGTCGAGCGACGGCAACCGGCTGGCCTTCTCCTCCGCCCGCACCGGCGATCCCGACATTTATGTCTGCGACGCCTCCGGCAACGGCGAGCACCGCATCACCGCTTTTCGCGGACCGGATGTTTCCCCCACCTGGAATCCCAAAACCAACGCGCAGATTGCCTGGGTCAGTGGGCGCACCGGCCTGCCGCAGATCTACATCATGGATACCGACGGGGGCAACGTGCAGCGGCTCACCGACGGCGGCTATGCCAGCGCGCCCTCGTGGTCGCCCAACGGCGAGCTGCTCACCTTTGCCTGGAACCGCAGCTACGGGCCGGGAGCCCCGGGCGGCGAGGACATCTACATTATGGACATCGCCAGCAAGCGCTGGACCCAGCTCACCCATGGCGAGGGAGCCAACGACGCGCCTTCGTGGGCCCCCGATGGACGCCACATCGCCTTCCAGCGGGAGATGAACGGACACAGCGAGATCTGGATGATGCTGGCCGACGGGACAAATCAGCAGCAGCTGACCCACGGAGGCGGCAGCAACACCATGCCCAACTGGAGTTGGAAGTGAGTTTCAGTTTGCGGAGCGGAAACCCTCGCTCCGTTTTGCCCTGGTTGAACCCCTAGCCTACGCTCCCATAAGGAGGAGAGAGCCGTGCAAAGTATGAATCGCAAGTCCTGGGTCGTGGCCGCAAGTCTCGCGGCGATGCTTACCGTAGCGGGATGCCACAAGAAGAAACCGGCCCCTGCGCCTCCCCCACCGCCTCCGGCCACCGCGCCGACTCCGGTCGCTTCCATCAACGCCAACCCCGATACCATCAATGCGGGCGATGCGTCGGTGCTGACCTGGAAGACCACCGACGCCAACAGCGTTTCCATCGTAGGCATGGGACAGGTGGAGTCGTCGGGCACCACCACCGTTCATCCCACCCAGACCACCACCTATCACCTGATCGCCCAGGGCGACGGCGGTTCCGCCGATGCCACCGCGACGGTCACGGTGAACTCCGCTGCTCCCCCGCCGGCCAACAACGTGGGCGAGTCGAACATCGACGAGAATGCCTTTGAGGCGGCCGTCAAGCCGGTGTTCTACGACTACGACAGCTACGACATTCGTCCCGACGCACAGTCGACCATCCAGGCGGACGCCAACTACCTCAACCAGCATCCCGAGCTCAAGGTGGTGGTGGGCGGCTACTGCGACGAGCGCGGCTCGACGGAGTACAACCTCGCGCTAGGCGAGAACCGGGCCAACGCCGCCAAGCAGGCGCTGGTAACCGCCGGGGTCAGCGCGAGCCGGCTCCGCACCGTCAGCTACGGCAAGGAAAAACAGTTCTGCACCGACCACACCGAAGCGTGCTGGCAGCAGAACCGGCGGGCCCAGTTCACTCTCGACCAGTAACCGTCGTCAGGCCTCAGAAATGCGGGTTCCGGATCGCGCGGATGAAGCTGCGGTCCGGAACCCGGCGTTTTTGGGCGGCCTCCCCGGGCATCCGGATCGAAGCGCCCGGACTCCCAGCGTGATGTAATGAAATCAGCGCATCCTGCGCTTGGCGGGGATTGTGTTTATGCGAAAAATTGCGGTTTCACTCTCGGCGGCTCTCCTCTTTTTCCTTCTCTGCTCGGCTCCCCCGGCGCACGCGGTTTCCAAAGAGATCATCCAGCTGCAGACCCAGGTGCAGCAGCTGCAGGACGCGCTCCAGCACCTGCAGGAAACCCAGGATCAGCAGCTCAGCGTCCTCAACCACGTCGTCCAGCAGATGTCGACCACCGTCTCGCAGATCAGCTCCTCGATGAGCACCCTCCAGCAGCAGGTCCAGACGCAGAACGAAAACGGCGGCGGCAAGATCGATCAGCTGTCCACCCAGATGCAGGGCATCAACGACTCGCTCGATGCGCTCCGCACCCGGATCGACAAACTCACCAACACCGTGAACGCCGTCCAGTCGCAGATGCAGACCATGGCCGCGCAGCAGGTTCAGCAGCAGCCGGGGCAGCAGCCCGGCGCAATGCCCGGGACGGATCAGAACCCGAATCAGAATCCGAATCAGAGCCCGAATCAGAATCCTGGCCAGATGCCCAACCAGGCTCCTCCCCCGCCGCAGCAGCCCCAGGCCCCTCCGGTGAACCAGCTCTACCAGGGAGCCCTGCGCGACTACAACGCCGCGCGCTACGATCTGGCTGCGGGTGAATTCGGCGACGTGCTCAAGTATTACCCCAACGACGATCTCGCCGGGAACGCGCAGTTTTATCTGGGCGAGATCGCCTATCGGCAGAAGAAGTACGCCGACGCGATCCGCAACTACGACGTGGTGCTCGATCAGTACGCAGGCAATCCCAAAGCGCCGGCGGCCGAACTGCGCAAGGGCGAGTCGGAGTTCGAGCTGGGGCACCGCGAAGACGGGATTCGGGATTTGCGCGCCCTGATTGCGCGTTATCCCCAGACGCCCGAAGCGGCCCAGGCCCGCAGCCGCCTGAACGGCATGGGCGTGCGCATTTCTGCGAAGCCGAGCGCTTACCGGTAATAGCGAAACAGGGTGCTGAGGAAGAAGCGTGCGCTCTTTCGTACGCGCTCCTTTTGCAGCGCGGAATTTTTTCCTTGACAGCCGCGCCACGCGGAGTTAGTCCGCGCGAAAATGGCATGAAACGACGCATTCATCCAGCGTTGACAAAGCCCGGCGCGAATCGCACAATCGGATTTCAGCTTGATTCCATCGTCTGCCTCGGAACCGGTTGTCCCGTCGTACCGCTCCACTCGGCAACCGTTCCGGCGATCGGCATCCTGAATAACTGCAACGGGTCAACCACCCCCTTGACGCCGCGGGAAGAGTCCGTCGAAGTGAAAGCGCTGCTCGAAACCGATTTCCGCACTCTCACCCTCTGCGCCCGCGGCAAAGTTCGCGACATCTACGCGGTGGGCGATTACCTGCTCATGATCGCCACCGACCGCATCTCCGCCTTCGACCATGTGCTCGCTACCGGGATCCCCGGCAAAGGCAAGATCCTCACCCAGCTTTCCCTCTTCTGGTTCGACCTGCTCCGTGACATCGTCCCCAACCACCTGATCGCTGCCAACGTAAAAGACTTTCCCGAAGAAGTGTGGCGCTATCGCCGCGAGCTCAAGGACCGCACCATGCTCGTGACCCGCGCCCAGATGTATCCCGTCGAGTGCGTGGTGCGCGGCTATCTGTCGGGCTCGGGGTGGAAGGACTACGTGGCGTCGGGGATGATCTGCGGAATCAAAATCGAGCCCGGGCTGCGCGAGGGCGATCGCCTCAGCCGCCCGATTTTCACCCCCGCGACCAAGAGCTTCCGCGGCACCCACGACGAGAACGTCAGCTTCGACCAGATGGCCACCCTGGTGGGCGGCGAAACCGCCGAGCGGCTGCGCGAACTGAGCCTGAAGATTTACGAAACCGCGGCCCGGCATGCCGAGTCGCGCGGGCTGCTGCTGGCCGATACCAAATTCGAATTCGGCTCCACCTCCATGGGCATCATTCTGGCCGATGAGGTGCTCACCCCCGACTCCTCGCGCTTCTGGCTGCGCGATCAGTATTCCCCGGGCCGCGCCCAGCAGTCGTTCGACAAACAGTACGTCCGGGATTATCTCGAAAGCATTCACTGGAACAAGCTGGCGCCCGCGCCCGGGCTTCCCGAAAATGTGGTGAATCGCACCCAGCAGAAGTACCTGGAAGCCTACCGGCTGCTGGCCGGCAGGCCCCTGGCGGTTTGAGGAACAACGGCTGATGGTGGTGATCGATTGGGTGATCGTGATCGTCTTGATCGTCTCGGTGCTCACAGCCGCGAAGGCGGGCCTGGTCGTCGAAGTGTTTTCCCTCGCCGGTTTGATTCTCGGACTGATGCTGGCCAGCTGGGATTATCAGAAGCTCATGCCCTGGATCGGACAGTGGGTGCATTCCATCTCCCTCGAAGAGGCTTTGTCGTTTATCCTGATCGCTCTCGCAGTCATGGCCATCGCCGGCATCGCAGGCAGGCTGGTGCGCTGGTCGGTCAAGTCGATTGGTCTGGGTTGGGCAGACCGCCTGGCAGGCGCAGCTTTCGGCCTGATCAAGGGGTGCGCGCTGATTACCATCGCGATCATGGTGATTGCCGCGTTCTGGCCCAGCGCAACCTGGTTCCGGCAATCGCGTTTTGCTCCGGGGTTTCTCTCCATGGCGCGACGTGCCGCAGTTGTAACTCCGGCTGAGTTGGGGGAACGCATCCGGAGCGGGGTCGAAGTGCTGCGCAAGGACCAGCCGGACTGGCTGAAACCTGCTGCCTGATACGGGCTCGGAAAATAAGAACGTTGCCCCGGCACGAACCGGGATCGGGAAAGAGGTTCGAAGTGAAACGCGAGCTGGACAACCTTGTTACCCAGATGCACGCAGGCGGCATCACTTACGACGAGGCAGTGCGGGAATTCAAACGGCGGTTCATCGTCGAGGTCCTCTCTGCCCACCGCGGCAACCAGTGCAAGGCGGCGAAAGAGCTCGGCGTCCACCGCAATACCCTCAGCCGCATCCTCGCCGAGCTGGACATCGATCCCGCACAGATTCGCACCGGCGCCCGCCGCCCCCCCCGCAGTGACCGCGGCGACTTTGAAGTGAAGACGGGGTCGCGCTGAAGCGCGGCCTCCCTCCCATCCCTTCCTCCCGAACCTCTCCCGCAATCGAATCCTCTTCCCTTCCCCCGCCATGCCCCCGCGGCGGCGCTCTTCGCAGGTCCCCGGTGCAACACTTTCCCTTTACTTAAACGCTTCACCGTGACGCGTGGCGGGAGGAGTGATAGCATGGCCTCGTCCCGAGGTGACCGATTTTGCCCCTCTTCCGTTCTCCGAGACATATCGTTTGTCTTGCTGCTGCGCTGGCCGTGACCGGTTTTTTCTGTCCGGCATTCTCCGCTCTGGCGCAGAACGCGCCGCATCCGTCCCGGCAGCCGTGGATGAACACCTCGCTCTCCTCGGATCAGCGCGCCGATCTGGTGCTGAAGCAGATGACCCTGGACGAGAAGATGAACTTCGTCCACGGCACCGGCTGGAACGGCCTGCGCGCTGACGCCGTGATCCCCAAAGGATCGATGGGCGGCGCCGGCTATGTGGAAGGCGTGCCCCGCCTGGGCATTCCCGGCATCAATATGGCGGACTCCGCCGTGGGCGTGCGCCTCGCCGCGCAGGGCAGCCACTACGCCACCCTGCTGCCGTCGGTGCTGGGTGCGGCCTCCAGCTGGGATGACAAGGCGCTGTTCCTGTTCGGCGACGTGATCGGGCGCGAGCTGCGCGACATGGGCTACAACATGTCCATCGGCGGCGGCGTCGATCTGATGCGCGACCCCCGCAACGGCCGCAACTTCGAGTACGCCGGCGAAGATCCGCTGCTGGCCGGAACCATGGTCGGCGAGCTGGCGAAAGGCGTGCAGTCGAACGACGTGATGGGCGACATCAAGCATTACGCCTTCAACGACGAGGAAACCGGACGCACCATTTACAA
>JBAUGH010000282.1:0-3910 GCA_049679565.1 Acidobacteriaceae bacterium | reverse complement strand
CGCTACCTGGGGCGCGGGCTGCGGAGCCTGGGGCAGGTCGTCGGTCGCGGCCAGGCCGAGCGGTACGGTGATCAACAGGGCCAGAACACAGGCAATTTGGCGTTCCCACCAGGAAATCGAGTTCTTCATGAACGTTCCCCGATCTTGCGTCTTTCCGGGCTTTTCATCCCGATGGTTCCGACAACTTCAGGCTGCACTCTCCGCGTCGGCGGGAAGTTCGCCGCTGTCGAACGAGGGGCGGACGCCCAACGAGGGGCGCTCCCGATAACTGCGCACCGCCTCGGCGGTGGTGGCATAGGTCTCGAAGAGCCCGCTGGCGCCGGAGAAACGCAGCATCGCTTCGGTTCCGGGCCGGAGCGAGGCCAGTTTCACATCGCCCTTGCGCTTCATGGCCTCTTCGAGGCAGGAAAGCAGCAGGTGAATCGCGTCCTCATCCATCAGGCGCAGCCGGGAGCAGTCGAAGACGAGGCGGGGCCGATCGATATCGACATACTCTTTCAGCTCACGCAGAAAAGCCCGTTCCTCCGCAGCGCTTACCTGTTCGGGGAATTGATGGACGGTAACGGGACGCATCTTGATCATCATGGGGTCGTGCTCCTTTCCTTCGGGGCAGTCGATTTTCATTTCCTTTCGCGATCAGGCTTGCGAAGTCGCACGAACGAACCGCGCTCGCCGGAATCCGGAGTAATGGGTCCGGTTATCCGGAACTTTCAAAGAGCCGCTCCAGTTCGGCTTCCGGATGATGGATTAGATGCCGCAAAAGGTTCCTTCCGTAGCGCGCCAGGGTAAGAAGATTGGTTCGGTACCAGCAACACTCCGCCATATGCGGGGACAGGCCGCACAGGAAGCGCAGCCGATCGATGCGGCCTTCGAGGGCGGCTGCGACAAAACGATGGTTACCGTCGAGAATGGTCAGCGGCTCACCTTCGTTCAGACCGATGAGAACGATGGAGCCGGGGATGTCCCGGCCATGCCGGAGGCGGTCACGAAGCTCGGTGATTTTGGTGTGGAAGGGCTCGTCGACGGGATGGGGACGGGTTCGCACCTGCGCCAGCACCTCAGGCGCTTCAAAATGACCGTGGGCGATCCTGCGCCAGTGGGCGCGGGGGAAAACGCGAATCTGCTCGACGTTGGCATCCTGGACCTCCACTTCGTACCATTCGCTGTCCCGGGGAAGTTCCTTCCACAGGGAGCGGTGACGCAGAAAGAGGAGGGCTCGGCGCTTGGCGCACTCGAACTCGTCTTCCAGATTGGGGGCGAAGACGACAGAGCGCAGCATTTCATGGTAGGGGCGATAGACGTCGTGCTCGAAGTCGCTCTTGAGGAACTCGGCAATCACTTCCTCTTCAGAGACCCGGCGGATGAGGCGGACATGGCCGGCGAATTCCAGCGCGCGCGCCTTGCGGATGGCGTCGGCGAAGAAGGGGATACCCACCAGCAGGAGCAGCACGATCATCAGCACCAGCCGCACCATGATCACCTGCTCGAGGGAGCCGTGGTACCGGGCGATACCGGCAATCAGCACGCCGCTGAAAATGAGCTGCATCCAGCTGGTGTTGGCGATCCTGTACGACATCTCGTAGGAGATCATCACCACGCTCAGGGAGTAGATAACGGTGGTGACGGCATAGAGAGCCAGCATGTAGGACAGCCCGTGATGGCCGGAAAGGCGGAAGCCGGAGCCGAGGAAGGTGGTCCAGACCGAAGCCGGCACGATGCGCAGGCCGAGGGCCATCATACCGCCGATGGCGAGCACCAGAAGCAACGACGTGGCGATCAGAGACAGGCTCTTTCGCTCCTCTTCGCGGGTTCCGGCGACCACGGGGAACATGCTGTTCATCACTGCCTGGGAGAACGCGAAGATGACGCGGCCCACCATGGAAACCGCGGCGTAGAGGCCGGCCGCGGTGGGAGCGAGGAAATGCAGGACCAGGACGATGTCGCAGTTGTTAATGAGCACCTGGCCGGAGAAGAAGACGATGGCCTGCGAGGCCTCGCGGAAGCCGTCGCCGAGTCCAAGGGGATTGCGCGCCGGGGCGGCGAGCCGCGGCGGGATCGCCAGGTAACTGGCGATCATGGCCGCGGCATTGGCGGCGATGACGCCCTCTACGCCGTACCCCAGCCAGACCGCCAGCAGCGATCCACCGAGGCGGACGGCGCCTTCGAGGACAAGGTTCGTGGCCAGCCCGCGAAAACCGCATTCTCCCTGGATGTAGCCGCGGCGCGTGCCGAGAGGAATATAGAAAGCGGCGCCGACGGCCAGAAGTTCGATCAGGACGGGGCTGGGCAGATTCAGATAGGCAGTAATGCCGTGGCGAAAGAGCAGCAGCAGCACGCCGACCAGCACGCCGCAGGTCCACGAGGCCCGGTGCAGGTCGCGGTAGACGGCGCCCTTGCCCCCGGCCCCGCGCTGCTGGGCAACGACTTTGGCAGTAATGATCTGAAAGGAAAGGGTGAATGCCGAAATGATGGTGAGCAGCGTGTAGACGACGGTGGCATGTCCATAACCCCGCGGCCCCAGGGAGCGTGCAACCACCACGTTGTAGGCGAGATTGACGCCGGTGACGAGAGCCGAACCGGAGAGCAGAACCACGCTGCCCGAAACAATGCGGGCCCGTAGTGTTCTCGCGTTGTCAGTCGGATCATTCATCACGTTCGTGAGTCACCAGCGTGCAGCAATAAGCCCATTCCTCTCTGCCCCTGCAGAGAACGGCATGGGCGGCCGGACTTGGCTCAGCGACGCGGACGAAATGCGGTTCGGTACCGCGCGACATTTACTGCGATGCGCAAATCGGCGTTGAGGCTGCACGGTTTTCGTCCCCTGGGGAGGCGGGTGGCAACCTGCGGCGATCCGGCGGGCTTCTAAGAACTATCTCTATGCTCGTACGTGCAAGTTCTGCATTTTTTGGTCTTTTTTTTCTGTTCCACGGATGTTCTTCCTCAGCGCCGATTCGGTTGAAGTATGAGGCAACCGGACCGGCGCCGGAAGTTCTGGCGACGTATGAGGCGTGGTTCGGACCTGCCAACCACATTTCTGTTGGCTATTCGTCCAACGATCCAGACGTGTTGCGGCGGCAAATCGAGGAAGCGAAGGCTGTGGGGATTTCCGCGTTCGTCGTGGACTGGTACGGGGATCGGGATCCGTTCATCGATCAGAGCTATGCCATGCTGCAGGGCCTGGCCGCGAAGGAAAAATTCCACATCGCGATGATGTACGACGAAAACAATCCCGCGGCCGGGGCCACCGACGAAGTCATTGCGGACTTCACGAGGTTCCATAACGATTATTTATCGGGGACATCGCCGGGGCATGAGGCGTATCTGACGTATCAGGGACGGCCGATGATCTTCGTCTTCCCGCACGGCGGCCATACCGACTGGGCGAGGGTTCGCGAGGTGGTGAATCAATGGAACCCAAAGCCATGGCTGATCCAGGAAAATCTTCCCGGGCCGCATCCCGAGGCGTTCGACGGATTTTATCCGTGGGTGAATCCGGGCGCCGAAGGATGGAAAGCGGACGGCAGCAACTGGGGGCAGTCTTATCTGGACGACTTCTACCACACGATGGCGACGAAGTATCCCGACGACATTGTGGTGGGCGGGGCGTGGCCGCAGTTTAACGACAGCAAAGCCTCGTGGAGCCTGAACCGTCACATGTCCGCCAACTGCGGGCAGACCTTTCGCGACACCCTGAACGAGTGGAAGAAGTTCTTCCCTGCCGGGCAGACGATCCCCTTCATGATGATCGAGACCTGGAACGACTACGAAGAGGGGACGGACATCGAGGCAGGCATTCCGACCTGCAGCGGACAGCCGGCGCCACGCTCGCTGCAGCAGGAGGAGGAGAACGTTCCCCGGCCGCCGGAATAGCCATCGATCGGGACGCAGAGGAGTTTCTGCGGGCTGATGT
>JBAUGH010000281.1:0-17287 GCA_049679565.1 Acidobacteriaceae bacterium | reverse complement strand
TTCCTGCACCGCTAAAGATGCGTCCTGCCATGCCACGCTGCTGATGAGCCAGGTTCTGCTGTTCTGAAACCAGAGAGACCCATGCGTTATCTACCCAAATCCGATGCCGAGCGGGCGGCCATGCTGCGCGAGATCGGCGCCTCGTCGATCGACGACTTGTTTGCGATTATTCCTGAGGAGTACCGCCTGGAGCGGGATCTCGCCATCCCCCGGCAGCTGGGAGAATCGGAAATTGTCGAGTGGTTCCGCAACGCGGCGGCGAAATACACCGTACGGCACACCAGCTTTCTCGGGGCGGGAGCCTATCGGCATTACCGGCCGGTGATCATCGATTCGCTGGTGCAGCGCGGCGAGTTCCTGACGTCGTATACGCCGTACCAGGCTGAGATCGCCCAGGGCACGCTGCAGGCGATTTTTGAATTCCAGACGATGATTGCCGAGCTGACCGGTATGGATGTGGCCAACGCCAGCATGTACGACGGTTCGACTGGCGCGGCCGAAGCGGTGATGATGGCGGCCCGCATTACCGGCCGTCATAAGGCGGTCGTCGCGGCAACCGTTCATCCCGAATACAGGGAGGTGCTGGCGACCTACACCACCCATCAGGGTCTGCCAACCTCGATTGTCGGGTACAACGACGACACGGGCCGCATCGATCTGGAAGCGCTGGAAGCCGCGGTGACCGAGGAGACGGCGGCCGTGCTGGTGCAGAGCCCCAACTTCTTCGGGGTCATAGAAGACATTCCGGCGCTTGCAGAGATCGCTCACGCGAAAGGCGCATTGCTGCTGGTCTCGATTACCGAGGCGATCTCGCTGGGTGTTGTACGGCCGCCGCTCGAGGCGGACATCGTCAGCATGGAGGCGCAGTCCTTCGGGGTCGCTCTCAGCTATGGCGGACCCTACTGCGGTGTGATCGCAGCCAAAGAAAAGTATGTGCGGCAGATGCCCGGCCGCCTGGTGGGACAGACAAAGGATCGCAATGGATATCGTGGGTTCGTGCTCACGCTCTCTACGCGCGAGCAGCACATCCGGCGGGAAAAGGCGACTTCGAACATCTGCACCAACCAGGCGCTGGTGGCGCTGATGGCGACCATTTTCCTGACGGTTTATGGCAAAGAGGGAATCCGCGAGCTGGCCGAGCACAATCTTGCGAAATCCGTGTACACCGCGAAAGTCCTGACCGCGCCGTCCGGAGCGCGGATGCGGTTTCAGGGAGCGCCGCGCTTCCACGAATTTGTTCTGGAGACGGATGAGCCGCCGGCTGCATGGCAGCAGCGGCTGCGCGCAGAGAAGATTGTCGGCGGCATCGACCTGAACCGCTGGTATCCCGAACTGGAGCACGCTACTCTGTGGTGCACGACCGAAATCGTGCCGCGCGAGAAGATCGACCTGGCAGCCCAGCTGGTGGCCACGGTTCCGGTGGAGGTCTAGGATTCCATGACAGAAACGACCCATGCGCAGGACGCTGCGGACACGAGGACTCTGGGGAAGGTTCGCCGGCACCCAACCCAGAACGAGGCCCTGGTCTTCGAGAAGTCTTCGCCCGGAAAGCGTGCCTACAAGCTGGCGCTCCTCGATGTGCCGGCCGTAGATCCGGCGGCCCTGCTGGGCGACGCGCACCGCAAGGAGCCGGGTGAACTGCCGGAGCTGAGCGAGATCGAGATCATTCGCCACTTCACACGCCTCTCGACATGGAATTATGCCATCGATCTGGGCATGTATCCGCTGGGCAGCTGCACGATGAAATACAACCCCCGGGTGAATGAGGTGGTTTCCCGCATCGAGGGGTTGGCGGAGGCGCATCCTTACCGGCCCGACTTTCTCGCCCAGGGCCAGCTGGATGTCGTCGATCTGCTGCAGCAGTGTCTGCTGGAGATCACCGGCATGGACGCGATCACGCTCCAGCCGGCGGCCGGCGCGCACGGCGAGTTCACCGGGATTTTGCTGGTGCGCGCGTATCACCAGTCAAAGGGAAACGCGCGGCGAACGGTGATCATCCCCGACTCGGCGCACGGGACGAATCCAGCAACCGCGGCGATGTGCGGGTACGACGTGGTCAACTTCAGATCGAATGCCCGGGGCGGCATCGATGTGGAGGCGCTGGCGCAACTCGTGGATGAAAACACAGCAGCGCTGATGTTGACGAATCCGTCGACGCTGGGAGTTTTCGAGAACCAGATCGGGCGGATCGCGGAGATCCTGCACGCAAAGGGCGCCCTGCTGTACATGGATGGCGCCAACATGAATGCGCTGTGCGGAAAGACGCGCCCCGGAGACTTCGGCGTCGACGTGATGCACCTGAATCTGCACAAGACGTTTTCCACCCCCCATGGCGGGGGCGGACCGGGATGCGGTCCTGTGGCCTGCAAAGCGTTTCTGGAGCCGTTCCTGCCCATCCCCGTGCTGCTAAAGCACGCGAATGGCGAGAAGAGCTGGAGTTACGATCGGCCGCAGTCGGTGGGCCGGGTGCGCGCCTTCTTCGGCAACTTCGGGATGTTCATCCGGGCGCTGGCTTATATCCTGGCCAACGGTCCCGACGGTTTGCGGCAGACGACGGAAGATGCTGTCCTGAACGCGAACTACATCCGCAGGAAGCTGGAGGATGTGTACGAACTGCCGCAGGACACGCCGTCGATGCACGAGGTGGTATTCAGCGATCGACGGCAGGCGAAGAACGGAGTGAAGACCGGGGATATTGCCAAGCGGCTGATCGACTACGGATTCCATCCCTACACGGTTTCGTTCCCGCTGATCGTGCCAGGCGCGATGATGATCGAACCGACCGAGAGCGAGTCGCGCGAAGAACTGGATTTGTTCGTCGAAGCGATGCGGCAGATCGCGCGCGAGGCGGAGGAGAATCCGCAGATCGTTCTCGACGCCCCGCATACAACGCGCGTTTCGCGCCTGGATGAAACGGCCGCGGCGAGGAAACCCATCCTGCGCTGGCGCAAGGCATAGCCGACCGATTCCTGCGCGAGATCTCAAAAGTGCGTGGTTCGTAACACGCTTGGGCGAGGTCGCTGGGAGCGCGATTTACCGGCCTTTCGAAGCGACCAGCGCCTGTCGCGCCCTCAAGTGCTCTACCCGGAGCGCTTCCGAGGCGCCAGACCCGGGCGATTCTTCCGCTAAGATCAAGGTGTCTATGCGAGCCACACGCACGTTTGCCCACGCCATGTTGCGCGAAATCTACGAACAGCCGGAGGCTCTGGCTGCGACCATGGCGCACTACGCTCCGCGGGGAACGCTCGATGCCCATGCGTTTTCGACGGTCGCGGACGCGCTCCGGGGGCGCCAGCGCATTGTGATTGCCGCCAGTGGATCGAGCCGCCACGCAGGGCTGGCTGGCGAAATCATGCTGGAGGATTACGCCGGCCTGGCGGTTGATGTGGAGTATGCGAGCGAGTACATGTATCGCTCCACGCACACGCTGCACGATCCCGGCGTGATCGTGATTTCGCAGTCGGGGGAGACAGCCGATACGCTGGCATCGCTGCGGGAGGCGAAGGCGCGCGGGCTGGCGACGGTGGCGATCACGAATAACGCGGAGTCGTCGATGGCCCGGGAGGCGAATGCGTCGCTCCCGATTTTGGCGGGCCGGGAATTAGCCGTTCCGGCGACCAAGAGCTTCACCACCCAGCTATGCGTTTTGTATGTGTTGTCGCTGTTCCTGGCGCGACTGGGAGGGCGGATGACGGCCCAGACGGCCGCGGCCCATTGTGAGCAAATGGAACGCTTACCGCAACTTCTCGAAGAAACCCTTGAAGCGTGGGAGGCGCGGGTTTCCGATATTGCCGGGCAGTTGCGGGAGGCGCGGACGTTCCTCTACCTGGGACGGGCAATCCACTATGCGATTGCTCGTGAGGGGGCGCTGAAGTTGAAGGAGTCCGCGTACGTCCAGGCGGAAGGGCTGCCGGTGGGCGAGCTGAAGCACGGGCCGAACGCGCTGGTGAGTCCGGATGCTCCGCTGGTGGTGCTGGCAACCCGGGACCGCAACGATCCGGATTCGTCGCTGCGCTACGAGAGGACGCTGCAGTTGATGCGCGACATGCATGCGCAGGGCGCGGAGATTCTGGCGGTCCACGTGGAAGGCGATGACGAAGCGGCGCAGCTCAGCCGCTATTCAGTTGCGGTTCCGGCGGTGGATGAGTTCCTGCTGCCGATGCTGGAGGTGGTTCCGCTGCAATTGCTCGCCTACTTCATGGCGGTCCAGAGGGGAATCAACGTGGACGCGCCGCGCAATCTGGTGAAGGCGGTAGTCACAGAGTAGGACTGGCCTCGCGTCTCGTCACCCAGGCGGCGAATCGATCTCAGTGTGTGGACCAGCCGACGTTGCGCCAGCCGATGAGTGCGACGACGAACAGCACCAGCAGCATCACTTCCGTCAGCTCTACGCAGGCCGGCCAGCGGCCGATCCGCCAGAGCCATCCGGGGACGACACCGCCGACCGTGCCTCCAATGTAATAGCAGGAGAGATAGAGTCCGGCGGCGGACACTCGTCCACCCGGCGGCGCGGCCATGCGCAGGTAGCTGGCCGCTGTGGATTGCGCGATGAATACCCCGGAGCAGACCAGCCCTAAGCCGGGAAGAATCACAATCCAGAGCGAGTGGCTGAGAGTGATCGCCGCGCCCAGCACACAGAGCAGGATCGCCAGCAGGATGCCGCGCCGCATGCCGATGCGGGTGATGAGGTAGCCGCCGAACGGAGTGACCGCCAGGCCGACGAGATAGATGGCGAAGATGTTGCTGAGGCCGAGGGTGGAGAGCCGGAAGGGCGGATCGGACAGATAGAAGGTGACATAGGTGAAGGTGCTGACCAGAGTAAACAGCATCCCAAAGGCAACCACGAAAGTGGCCAGCAGACGAGTGTTGCGAAAATGGCCGAGGGCAACGCGCAGACCATGCATCAACGTGCCGGTGGTGGGAGTCGGGCCAGGGCGGGATTCCGGCGGGAGCCAGCGGGCAATCAGGGCTGCGCCGACCAGGGTAAGCACGCCGAGGACGATGAAGCTCCACCGCCAGCCGAACCGATCGCCGACGACCCCGGCGATAAATCGTCCCAGGAAACCGCCCATAGCGGTGGAACTGACGTACAGGCTCATGACCAGGGCGATGGATTCGCGGCGCCATTCCTCGCCGACGTAGGTGATGACGGTGGCGAATATGCCGGGGAGAGCCAGGCCCTGGACGAATCGCCAGGCGACCAACACGTGCAAACCTGGTGAGGTGGCGGCGAGCAGCGTCGGCACCGTCAGAATGAGGATGGAGACCAGAATGACGCGCTTGCGACTGAGGCGCTCCGTAAGAGTGCCTATGATGGGGGCGGCGAGCGCGACGCCCAGGGTGGAAGCGCTGACGGTGAGGCCAACGGCCGTTTCCGAAGCGCGGAACAGATGCGCGAGCAGCGGCAACAGGGGTTGGGTGGCGTAGAGGTTGAGGAAGGCAAAGACGCCGCACACACAGACGGCGGCCACAGCGCGAATGGGTCGGAGGCCAAGATGGTGATGCGGATGGAGATGCTCGGGAAGAACTTCGAGCGCGGGATTGGCGGCGGCGACGACGGGCGTGGGCGGCGGAAGGTCCAAACCACAGCTTAACCGAGGTCTGCTGTGCAGCGGTCCGGGATTGCTGCCGGGAGGGACGCCGGCGAATCCTGGCTGGGAGCCAGGGCCCGCGCGGTATCCGGTCCGGTATAAAGGGAGACAGCCCCCATGGCCGAGCCCGCAGCTGCATTTCTCTCCCGCGACTTTGTTCGTTACCAGCTTGCGCGTGTCGTGGTCATTGTCGGCGCCGAAGCGCAGGCACTGGCGGTTGCCTGGCAGGTCTATCAGATCACGCATCGGGCGATCGATCTGGGGTACACGGGACTGGTGCTCTTCCTGCCCGGACTTGTTTTCATTCTGCCCGCGGGCCACGTGGCGGACCGCTTCGATCGAAGGCACGTGATCCTGGTGTGTTATTCGCTGCAGGCGGTTTGCACTCTTGCTCTGTTTCGCCTTGCCTGGACCGGGATTCACGAGGTGTGGCCCATCTTTGTGCTCCTCTTTGTCATCGGAACGGGCCGGGCCTTCAGCGGCCCGGCCAGTTCCGCGCTGGTTCCCCATCTGGTGCCGCAGGAAGCGTTCGTCAATGCAATCACATGGGGATCGGCGATCTTCCAGATCGCGAATATTGCGGGACCGGCGCTGGGCGGCGTGCTGTTTACGCTGCCTCTCCAGCAACGGCTGCGCGGCGCCAGCCTGGTTTATCTTTTCACCTTCGCAACGGTTCTCTGGTTTCTGGCTCTGGTGCTCTCGCTGCATGTGCGCCCGGGCCGAATGGAGCATCGGGCGATCTCACGGGAGGTGATTCTCGCCGGATTTCACTATGTGGCGAAGACGCAGATCCTGCTGGGATCGATTTCACTGGATCTGTTTGCGGTCCTGCTGGGCGGGGCGGTTGCTCTGATGCCGATCTTTGCCCAGGACATTCTGCATGCCGGCGCGCGGGGCCTCGGGCTGCTGCGGGCGGCCCCGGCACTGGGAGCGCTGACCGTGTCGCTGTGGCTCATGGCTCGGCCCATTCGCCGCAAAGCCGGGGTGAAGATGCTGACCTGCGTGGCCATCTTCGGGGCGGCGACGGTGGTGTTCGGCTTGTCGCGCAATCTGGCACTGTCGCTGGCGGCGCTGTACGTCGTTGGCGCGTCCGATATGGTGAGTGTGGTGATCCGCTCCTCGATGCTGCAACTGGCTACGCCGCCGGAAATGAGGGGGCGGGTGAGCGCGGTGAACTCGCTGTTCGTCGGCGCATCGAATGAGCTGGGAGAATTTGAGAGCGGGCTGACGGCGCAGTGGTGGGGCGCGGTGCGGGCGGTAGTGATTGGCGGTGTCGGCTCGCTGGCGATCACCGGATTGTGGGCCGTCTTCTTTCCCCGGCTGCGGCGGGCCGGGGCACTGACGCCGGAGGCTCTGCTGGCAGCCGAGATAGAACAAACCAGCCAGGAAGTGAGACATTTGTAGACCGATGACGGAAAGCTCGAACACAGAAACCTCACAGCCCTTTCGCGCACCGTGGACCATTTTCTGGATTGCTCTGTTGGTGCGCATCGCCTACATGACCTTCGCTCACACCTGGCATATGCGCCCCTATGAGGATCACTTTGCGTTTGGGTATGAGATGGGGCGAATCGCGCGCGCGCTGGCGACAGGGTACGGATTTGCTGACTCGTTTCGCGGACATACAGGGCCAACAGCCTGGGTTCCCCCGATTTATCCGTGGATTCTGACTGCGGATTTCAAGCTGTTCGGCGTGTACACCGCGCTTTCGGCATGGATGATCCTGTCCTTCGACTGCGTTCTGAATGCCCTGATCATCCGGCCGGTGTGGGAGATCGCGGCCCGGTGCTTCAGTCGCAGGACGGCGTTATGGTCGGCGTGGATCTGGGCGCTCTATCCGGCGGCGATGCAGTATGCGGTGAAGTGGGTCTGGGAGATGACGCTCAGCGCTTTTCTCTTCTCCTGGGTGTTTGTGCTGGCGCTGCGGATGCGCAGGGTCGGGGCCGAAGGCGAGGCCACCCCGAGTGCGCGGAACTGGGCATGGTTCGGGCTGCTGTGGGGTCTGATTGCGCTCACCAATCCTTCACTGTGCTTGTTTTTGCCGCCCTGCGGCGTTTGGATTTTGCTGGGAGTGCCGCGAACGACTTTGTGGCGGAGGCAGATTCCCGCTGCGGTTCTTTCGGCATGCGTCTTTATTGCGTGCCTTGCACCCTGGACGTACCGTAACTGGCGTGTGTTCCACGCCTTCGTGCCGGTGCGCGCCAACCTGGGCGTGGAACTGTATCTGGGCAACGGGCCGGGCGCTACCGGATTGCTGATGGGCTACGATCATCCGTTTGAAGACGCTCCGCAGCTCCGCCTGTATCACCAGATGGGAGAGATCGCGTACGCGAAGATGCGCGGCAATCTTGCGAAAAAGATCATTGCGGCCGATCCTGGGCGCTTCGCAAAACTGTGTCTGCGACGCGTCTATTATTTCTGGTTCAGCCTCCCGCATCCGACGGATCCGCACTGGTACAACGTAGTGGGGCGGAATCTGAACTATCAGTTCACAAGCATCGCGGCGCTTCTGGGCCTCGCGCTCGCGTTGCGCCGCCGGGCGCCAGCGGCGTGGCTCTTCTTCTGGGCTTTCCTGCTGCTGCCGCTGACCTATTATGCCGTGACAGTGCATGCGCGCTTCCGGCATCCGCTGGAGCCGCTGATGGCGATTCTGACGGTCTATCTGTTCCAGTCGGCGAAGAAGAGCTGGGCGGTAAGAGGGTTCAGACGCTCTCGTCAGGTTGCATGAGCGGCCTAGCGTCACCTATCCGAGGGGCAGGAAGTACTGCGTGCCCCGCACCGGCTCCGCGAGGCGTTTGAGCAGCAGTTGCAGGTCGTGATTGTTGTTCACGAAGTCGATGTCGCTGGTGTTGACGACCAGCAGATCGCTGGCTGAGTAGTGGAAGAAGAAGTGTTCGTAAGCGGTGGCCACCTGCTCGATGTATTTTTCGCTGATGGCGCGTTCGCCCGGGACGCCTTTGCGCCTGATGCGCTGCTTGAGAGCATCCGGTGAGGCCTGGAGATAGATAACCAACTCCGGCGTTGGAACCTCGGCACGGAACATCTGGTAGTAGCGGTTGTAGAGATCGAGCTCCGCGTCGGTGAGGTTGATGTAAGCAAAGATCTTGTCTTTTTCGAAGAGATAGTCGGCGACGATGGGAGTGCTGAAGTCCTGTAGCTCGCGCTGTTGCTCGTAGCGCTCGTGCAGAAACCACATCTGCGTGGGGAATGCCATGCCGGGCTGCGCGTGATAGAAGCGGTCGAGGAAGGGATTGTTCTCCGGTTCGACAATACGGCAGGCATGTAGCGTCTCTGCCAGGACCCGGGCCAGCGTGGATTTACCGGCCCGGATAGGGCCTTCCACAGCGATGAAACGTGGCGGTTCGAAGAGCTTGGCCATAGCAGCGAAGGAAACACGAAGATACCACGCCCTGGGCGCAAAAGAAACCCGCTTACACTGGAACTACTCATGCTCGCTGCTTGGATCGCTTCAGGCGCGGCCGTTGGGCTGGTCGCGGGCGGCTCTGCCTTTGCCGCGATCGACCCGCGGTCGCAGATTTTCGGCCGGACAATTGTGGCTGGGCATGATCCGGCGGAGTTTGCCCTGACCTACGACGACGGCCCCAACGATCCATGGACGGGGAGACTGCTGGAATTGCTGGCCCGGCACAGCGTTCGAGCAACATTTTTTCTGATCGGACAATACGTGCGGCAGAGGCCCGAACTGGTGCGGGAGATTCATGCTGCCGGGCACTTGATCGGGAACCACACGGTCACCCATCCGTGGCTCGCGGTACAGAGTTCGCGGAAAGTGCGGGAGGAACTGGCCGGATGCAATGCCGCGCTCGAGGACGTGCTGGGCGAGCCGGTGCGGTTCTTTCGTCCTCCCCACGGGGCGCGGCGGCCCGATGTCCTGCGCACGGCACGGGAACTCGGTTTGACCGGGGTGCTGTGGAACGCCATGGGGTTCGACTGGCAGGCGAACGCCACGGCGGACCGCATTGCCGCGCATCTGGAGCGGGGCATCCGCCGGAATCGCCGGGCCGGGTGCGGCTCAAATCTGTTGCTGCACGATGGCGGTCATCTGGCGATGGGCGCGAACCGGTCGCAATCGGTCGAGGCAACGCGGATCATCCTCGACCGCCATCCGCTGGCGTCGACGAGGTACTCAAGAGTGGATGTTTGGGCTTAGGTTCCCGCCACTTTGTGCCGCGAATGAAATTCCGGGAACCGATGCAGGACGTCTCCCGTACAGACAACCAGAGAGGCTTGCCGTCCCATGCTCTTTGAAGACATTCGCTACGCAGTGCGTCAGTTTCTCAAGACGCCGGGATTTACGATTACCGCGATTCTGACCCTGGCCCTGGGCATCGGCGCCACCACCGCGATCTTCACGTTGATCCACGCCGTATTGCTCAAGTCGCTGCCGGTAGCCAAACCCAGTGAGCTGATCCGTATTGGCGACAACGAGAATTGCTGCATCAATGGCGGATTAGAGAACGACTGGTCGCTCTTTTCAACGGAGCAGTACCGGGAATTCCGGGATCACACCCCGGGATTCTCCAGCCTGGCTGCGTTCCAGGCGGGCAGGACGGAAGTTGGCGTCCGCCGGGCGGGCAGCGACCATCCGGCTGAGCCCTACGGCGCGGAGTTTGTTTCCGGCAATGCCTTCGACATGTTCGGGCTGACCGCGTGGGAGGGGCGGCTGCTGCGGCCTTCCGACGATCAGAAGGGCGCGCCCCCGGTCGCGGTGATCAGTTACCGCGCGTGGCAACAGAAGTTCGGCAAGGATCCGTCGATCGTAGGGGCGACGTTCCTCATCAACGGCGTGCCCTTCACAGTGGTGGGCATCGGGCCCCCTGGCTTCTTTGGCGAGAGGCTGACGTCCGACCCAGCCTCGTTCTGGATGCCTCTCGATCAGTCGCCCGTCGTTCAGGGCGGCAGCTTCAATGTGCTGGACAGCCCGGAACTGCAATGGCTGAACGTAATTGGCCGTTTGCAGCCAGGCGCGAATACCAAGCAGATGGAAGCACAGCTGCGCGTGGAGCTGCAGCAGTTCCTGCGGAGCCCGCTGAGCAAGCTGGACAAGCGCCACGATGTGCTGATTCCGAAGCAGACGCTGCACCTGGCCCCGGGAGGGGGAGGTGTCCAGCAGATGCAGGACAACTACAAGGACGGGCTGCATCTGCTGATGTGGATCTCGGCGTTCGTGCTGCTCATCGCCTGCGCGAATCTGGCGAACCTGATGCTGGTGCGGGCGACAGCGCGCAAGGCACAGACCTCGATCCGCTCTGCGCTGGGGGCTCCGCGGCGCCGGCTGGTGCGGCAGGCATTGACGGAGAGCGTGGTGCTCGCGGTGATCGGAGGCGCGGCCGGAGTCGTGGTGGCATGGGCAGGTGCGCGGCTGCTGCTGCATCTGGTTGCCGGCAAGAGCTATCTGCCGATCGATGCCACGCCGTCGCTGCCGGTGCTGGCCTTTGCCTTCGTGGTGTCACTGGTGACCGGCATCCTGTTCGGAACGGCCCCGGCGTGGATGACGGCGCACGCCGATCCCATCGATGCGCTGCGCGGCGCCAACCGGGCCACCAGGCGGAGCGGGCTGTGGACGCAGAAGATCCTGGTCGTGATGCAGGCGGCGGTTTCGCTGGCGCTGTTGTGCGCGGCAGGCTTGCTCATTCGCAGCCTCACCAATCTGCAGCACCAGCATTTTGGCTTCGACACGCACGACCGCTATGTCCTGCACATCGACCCGTCCATGGCCGGTTACAAAGCGGAGCAGGCGGATACCTTCTTCCGGCAGCTCCACGACGGGCTGGCCGCGATTCCTGGGGTACGTGAGGTTACCTATTCGCTCTACAGCCCGATGGAGGGCGATAACTGGGGCAATGGCGTGTATATAGAGGGCCAGGCGCCTCCACCTCCCGGCAGCAACTTCAATGGCGCTTCGTGGGACCGGGTGAGCGCCGGCTACTTCGATAACATCGGCACGAAAATTGTCGCCGGGCGCGGTGTCACCGATCAGGACACGGCCACAACCCGCGCGATCGCCGTCGTCAACGAAGCATTCGCGAAGCATTTCTTTAAGGACGGCAACGCCATCGGCCAGCATTTCGGCGATCTGGATGCGAAATATGCGGGAAACTTCGAGATTGTCGGGGTCGCCGAGAACACCCAGTACTGGGATCCCAACAGTCCCATCCGGCCGATGTTCTTCCTGCCCGCGACCCAGTGGGAGAAGTACACCGACCCCTCCGAAGTGATGTTCGAGAACGTTTCCCACCTGGAGATGAGCGCGGTGGAGATCCAGACCTATGGGCAGGTTCCCGGGCTGGAGGCGCAGGTGCGCCGCGCGCTGATGCAGATCAATCCCAACCTCACGGTGATCGAGTTCCAGACCTTCGCGGATCAGGTGAAGGACGAATTCCAGCAGCAGCAGCTCCTCGTCCAGCTCACCTCTGTGTTCGGCCTGCTGGCGTTGGTGCTCGCGGCGATCGGGCTCTACGGAGTCACTTCCTATTCGGTGGCGCAGCGCACCAGCGAGATCGGCATCCGCATGGCTCTGGGGGCCGACCGCACCGGGATTCTGCGCATGGTGATGAGGAGCGCGTTCCTGCAGGCGGGGATCGGACTGGCGATCGGGATGCCGGCGGCGATCTTCGCCGGGCGCCTCATGGCAACCATGCTCTACAACGTGCGTCCATGGGATCCCGCAGTTCTGCTGGCGACGACGGCGATTCTCGCGATCGCGGCTTTCCTTGCCGCGGCCCTCCCGGCGCAGCGCGCGGCCAGCGTGGAACCGATGACGGCGCTGCGGATCGAGTAGGTCAGCGGCTGGCGGCCGGCGCTGCCGGGTCTTCCCGGATGATCGCACTGTTCCTGCCGACGATCAGGCGATAGACATCGCGGTTCGGGTCCTGGATCGTGACTGCCCGAACGAAGATGCCGTGAACTTCGTCGTAGCGATAGGTGTAGACGCCACCGTCGGCCAGCGCCTGCCGGGTGATGCGCCCGTCCCGGTATTCGTTGCTGAGCAGGAGACGCGGAGGGGTTTGGGAGTTGGGCGCCGCGCTGAAGGTGAGCAGGTGCTGGGTGTCGTCCCACGTGAAGTGGAGTGATTCGCCGGAAGGATAGGTGACGGTGATCAGCCGGTCGTGATCGTCGTACCCGTAGCGCACGATGCGGCCGGAGCTGTCCAGCACCTGATCGATGCGATCCTGCAGGCCGTGGGTGATGCGGACCCAGTGGCCGTCGGGCGATGTGAGCTGCACAAGCTGGCGCCGCTGATCGCGGTCGAACTTCAGCTCGTGCCCCTCGGGATCGCGGACGCCGTCGAGGTAGCACCGCAACACCCAGGAGGCGCCACAGGGCAGGTAGGTTTCAACCTGGCCGTCGAAGCGGTGGAGATCGTAATGAGGAAAGGGATCGGTTCGCCAGCGCATATCGTAGAGCCTGCCGGAGAAGTCGGCATCGACATAGCGGACCAATGACAGGAAGGGCAACCAGCGCGGCCGGCGTTCCAGATCGAGGTCGCCGCCGTCATCGCCGACAATCGTGACCCGTATATTGTCATTCGACGTCAGGAAGCTGTCGTAGTTATCGATGCCGGTGACTCCGAAAGCATTCGGTTTGGGCCAGCCATCGCGCAGAGCACGCTCAAAACGGATGGGGACGACTCCCGGCAGGCTGACATCGCTGTGGCGAGCGATCAGAACGCCGAGGCGGAGATCGACGGCGAAGGTTTCAGCCGAATCGTCGGCGAGCGGGAAGCGAAGATCCGTGCAGGATTGTACGAGCCGCCCAGGCAACGGCTCCAGGCCATCCTTCGCCGTGTAGCGAAAAAAGATACAAGGTTCGCCTTCGTACTGACCCGAGGGCGCGCGGGCAGGATCGAGATCGGACTGCCAGAGATCTTCAGTGGCCACGTTGACGTCGAGCGGTTGCTGCAGAAGGCTGGTGCGATCCTCGTTGGAGGGAAGATGCCAGTAGATCATGGCGACGTCTTTCAGCAGGATGCGACGGAGGCGGGCTTGCAGATGGCCATTGGCCGCGGCACGATTCTGATCCAGCGCACGGGTCCAGTCCTGCATGCCGTCCGACGAGATGATCGCCGTGCGCCCTTCGCGCTGGGTGAAAGTGCCCGACCATTGGTTCCAGACTGAAAACAGATCGGCATCGGTAAAGCCGATGAGATAGGCCTGCGGATCTGCCGCCAGACTGGCGTGCTCCCGCTGTATCTGCTCCATCAGACTCTCGGCGGCGTATTGATGGCGTAGCGGGTCCCACGCCGCGGGGTCGATCTTCAGGTCAGGCAGCAGACGGACGTCGAGTTGATATTTGCTGTGCAGCCAGGCGGCCAGATCGGCAATGGAGTACGCGGCTTTATGGTCGTCGACCTGTACCAGATAAATCACGCCTGAGCCTTTCAGCTCCTGCACCGGCGCTACTGGACCAATATGGCGAAATGCCTGCCGGGGACGCCGCGATTGCGTGACGCTCGATGTGGTGGCGGAAGGCCGGGCCGCAGGGGCGCGTCGCACAATCCACCAGAACACCAGCCCCAGGCTGATATTGAGGCCGACGACGATGGTTGCCAGAACGGCGACCACCCGGGATTTGCCGGTGGGGGCGGATGGCGCAGCGCCGCACGCGGGACATCGGCCGTCAATCGTGGTGTAGCCGCATTGCGGACAGGGGCCGGGGTGCATGGCGGAGCGCTCGAGCTGGTCCTGTCTATCTGTGGCTCTGGGGAAGCTTTGTGAAGTCCCCACGCGCGAAACGGGGCTCATGCTGGTTGCCGAAGCCGCAGACCTATGGATGAAACCAGTTCTAGCATGACGGAAACGGCCTTGCGATGCGACTTTCAGGCCAGCAGGCAGCGCGAAAGCGCAGAAGGCGAGGGCGGCGTGATATGCTGACCAGTTTTCGTCCCCACCTTTCTCGATGAGCGACCCTCAGCGTTCCGAACTGCCTAAAGTGCCGCAGCCGCTTGCGTCGAAGCTGGACCCGAATCAGCCCCGGGCCCGGAGTCATTCTGCCGCCATGAAGGATCTGCTCGCGAAGATCCGCCGGCAGGAGTCCGAGATTCACCAGGGCGGCGGCCTGAAGGCAACCGAGTCGCAACACGCGAAGCAGCGGCTGACGGCCCGGGAGAGGATCGATCTGCTGCTCGATCCGGGGACCAGCCTTTTCGAACTGGGGCTTTTTGCGGCCTTCGGGATGTACGAGGAATGGGGCGGTGCGCCGGCCGCCGGGGTGGTCGCGGGCCTGGGAAGGGTGGCGGGACGCCTGTGCATGATCGTCGCGAATGACGCGACGGTGAAGGCCGGGGCGTTTTTCCCCATGACCGCCAAGAAGGTGCTCCGGGCGCAGCACATTGCGATGGAGAATCGCATCCCGACGCTGTACCTGGTAGACTCTGCCGGGATCTTTTTGCCGCTGCAGGAGGACGTCTTCCCGGATCAGGATGATTTTGGCCGCATCTTCCGCAACAACGCGGTCATGTCGGCGATGGGGATTCCGCAGATTACGGCGATCATGGGGATGTGCGTGGCCGGCGGCGCCTACTTGCCCGTGATGACCGATCAGGTGCTGATGACCGAAGGCAGCGGGCTCTTTCTGGCGGGTCCTGCGCTGGTACAGGCGGCGATCGGGCAGAAGTACTCCGCGGAGGAGCTGGGCGGGGCTACGATGCACGCGGAGATCTCGGGTACGGTCGATTTCAAGGAACCCAACGATCATCTCTGCATTGCCCGTCTGCGGTCGCTGGTCTCGAAATGGGGTCACGGGGAGAAGTCGCCGTTCGACCGCGCGGCATTCGATGCGGAGAAAGACGCTCCTCGCTGCGCAGCGGAGGATTTGTACGCATTGCTGGACCCCGAACCGGCCAGGGCCGCGGCGAACAGCTATGACATGCACGAGGTCATTGCACGCCTGGTGGATCGCAGCGAATTCGATGAGTACCGGCCAGGCTACGGACGCACGCTGCTGTGTGGCTATGCCCGGATTGGCGGATACGCGGTCGGAATTGTGGCCAACCAGAAGCTTCCCCAACCGCAGACCACTCACAGCGGAGAAAAGCGGATGGAGTTCGGCGGAGTGATTTACCCGGAAAGCGCCGACAAGGCCGCGCGATTCATTATGGACTGCAATCAGAATCTGATCCCGCTCATCTTCCTGCATGACGTGAATGGGTTTATGGTCGGGCGCGATGCCGAGTGGAACGGGATCATCCGTTCCGGCGCCAAGATGGTGACAGCGGTTGCGAACTCTGTGGTGCCCAAGATTTCGGTGATCATCGGGGGATCGTTCGGGGCGGGGAATTACGCGATGTGCGGCAAGGCGTACGATCCGCGTTTCATCTTTGCCTGGCCCAGCGCGCGGTATGCCGTGATGAGCGGGGAGTCGGCGGCCAACACGCTGGTGGAGATTCGCATCCGGCAGCTGGAGCGCGCTGGGCGACAACTCAGCGACGACGACAAGAAGGAACTGGTGGCCTCGATCAAAGCAACCTATGACGCGCAAACGGACTGCCGCTATGCTGCCGCCCGGCTCTGGGTGGATGCGATCCTGGACCCGGCGAGGACGCGGGAAGCGCTGCTGATCGCCCTGGAAGCGGCCGCGCTCAATCCCACAGTACCGAAGTTTCACCCCGGCATCCTGCAGACGTAACGGATGAGATGCGGGTCACGCGTTGACCCTTGCCCGCCGGAGTATTCTCAGGTCATGGCTTCCTCTTCTGGCGTGCAGACGCGCCGCAAACGCGGCGCACAGAAGAAATCTGTGTTGAATGGCTGGAGAGCGTTTCTGCCGCTGATCCTCGGTATCGTCATTACGCCCTTCACGATCCGGCTGGCGAGCGTTGTGGCTCTGGAGGGGCCAAAGGCCTTTGCGCTGCTCTATCCCTGGGTGCTCGCGCTGCGGAGTCCGGCGCTCCACTTTCCTGCAGACCTGGTGGGATCCTCCTCGGAATGGATGCTCTATCTGCAGTTTCCTCTCTACGGCTTATTGGCGACGCTGACCTATCGGGCCGGCCGCTATCTCCGGGCATTCATTGTCACCCTGATCGCGCATTTCGCGGGGCTGTTTGCCGTGGTGCTGCTGGCGTATCTGGGGCGCTGAACCATGACCGGGCCGGGAAAGGCTGGCATGATCCGTCGCCACATGCTGGTGCGGATGATGCTG
Organism: Acidobacteriaceae bacterium; assembly: GCA_049679565.1. Classification (GTDB taxonomy): domain Bacteria; phylum Acidobacteriota; class Terriglobia; order Terriglobales; family Acidobacteriaceae; genus Palsa-343. The sequence goes on along the minus strand of JBAUGH010000281.1, from coordinate 536 downwards.
ACCCAGCTGCGGCTGCGTTTTCTCATCGCGCTGGTGGCCCTCGCGCTGATGTGCGCTGCGCTGACCGCCCTGTTTCTCCTCGACTGGCATCGCCGCGGCGATACCTTCGCGCTCGCCCTCGGAGCACTGCTCAGCTTCTTCGCCTCGGTGATCACTGCTCTTGTGACGCTCACTTATCTGCATGTGTCCCGGCGATCCCTGGCGGCTGCGGAAGCGGCCATCGCTCTGCAGCGCGAGCAGTGGGAAGCCCGTATCACGGTCCAGCCGCGGTTCTGGATGGGCTTCCACGCGGAGTCCGACGATCGGTTCGTCCACCAGCCCATCAGCGTGACCTACAGGCGGGACCGGGCTGGGAACGAGCAATATTATTACGACACCATCGCCTGGCCGCAAATCGTGGTGGATGTGTGGAACGATGGGGAGCGGTCCTACCGGGTCGGTGGTTATCGCCTCTGGATCCGGGATGAAGAGCATCTCGCTATTGAGCGCAGTCTTTCCAGCTTTGTCGTTCCTCCAAATGAGCTGCGGTCCTTTCC
>JBAUGH010000280.1:0-16016 GCA_049679565.1 Acidobacteriaceae bacterium | reverse complement strand
CGAAGCGCAGCTGTTTCTCCGCCAGAATCTCCAGCACGCCGAGGGTGCTTGCGTTACCAGCAGTTTCCAGGCCGAAGACGTGGTGCTGCTCCATATGGTTCGCGCGATTCTGCCACGCGTCCCCGTGTTATTTCTCGAAACCGGCTATCACTTCCCGGAGACACTCGCATACCGCGACGGCATCGCTGCGGACTGGGATCTGAACCTGATCAACATCGTGCCCGCGCAGAGTATCGCGGAACAGGAGTCGCAGTTCGGCATCCTGCATCAGTCCGCGCCCGACCGCTGCTGCGCATTGCGGAAAGTGGGGCCGCTCTTCGAAGCACTGGCGCCGTATCGGATATGGGTTACGGGACTGCGCCGCCAGCAGTCGAAATCGCGCGCCAATCTTCAGATGGACGAAACTTTCAGACTGCCCGCTGGGGGTTCGCTCCGCAAGCTCAATCCACTGGCGGAGTGGTCGACGCGCGATGTATGGGAATACGCGTCAGCTCACGGAATTCCGCTGCTGGAGCTCTACGAACAGGGCTACACGAGTATTGGCTGCGCACCCTGTACCGGCCTTCCCTCCGACCCCGACGATCCGCGCTCGGGACGATGGTCCGGACGCAAGCTTGAATGTGGCATCCACCTTCAGGATTCGTGAGCAGGAGAGAGGCACGGAAGACAGATATGGAGTTGCTGCTTGGATTTGTAATTGCAGTGCTGATCGCGCTGACCGGCGTTGGAGCCGGGACGATGACCGCTCCCCTGCTCATTTTGTTTCTTCACGTACCGGTTTCGGCGGCGACAGGCACGGCTCTCGCCTACTCGGCGGCCGTGAAGCTGCTTGTGGTGCCGGTGCAGATGTGGCGCGGTCAGGTGGTCTGGCGAACACTGGGAATCATGCTGCTTGCAGGAATTCCCGGGGTCATTTTTGGCGCCATCCTGTTTCAGGACACGGTCAGCCTGAAGAGCAACAAAGTTTGGCTCTATGTTGCGCTTGGTACGATGATTGCCTTCTCTTCGGCATGGCATATCTACCGTCACTTTCGTCCTGCTCGGGGCGATGAGAACCGTCAGCCCCGCCCTGGATGGCTGGCGACAGCGATGCTTCCGGTTGGCGCGGAAGTCGGCTTCTCGTCTTCCGGCGCAGGAGCATTGGGAACCATCGCGCTGCTCAGCCTGACTCGCCTCAAGGCGACACAGGTCGTCGGTACCGACCTTGCTTTCGGCCTGTGCCTCTCGATAGTTGGCGGCGGGCTGCACCTTGCCGGCGGAGGCTTCGATGCCAGCCTGCTCGTAAAGCTGATCGTCGGCGGAATACTCGGTGCTATCGCCGGCAGCACCCTGGCGCCGCGGATTCCCGCGCGCACCATGCGCCTCGCTCTTTCCCTGTGGCTGCTCGCCATCGGCATCCAGCTATGTTGGCAGGCGACCATTCTGGCACGCAGTTAGAGAAAAGAAGTTCTGACATAGGCCCTTAATCGCAGACGCAGGACAAGTTCAGGATGGGCTTCTAGCACACGCCATCGCCGCATCCAACACCCGCCGCCTGGCGGGTGATCACCTGTTGTTGACGCTGGAGAACTTTCTCCGCAAGACCCGCGTCGGGCATCCCTCAACATCCTCGACACGACTGGGCCGAAGCCACTCGGCACCGGCAAACTTTCAGGAGAAAGCCATGAGCTTAGGCGAGCCACGATGGTTTTTCGCTCTCGTTTCCGTTCTGTTTCTGAGTTCCGTGCTTCACGCGCAAATCGTTGGAGCGACCATCAACGGCACCGTCCGCGATTCCACGGGAGCCGCAATTGTCGGCGCCAGCGTGACTGTCCCGACCTGCCTTCGGCGCCGCGTTCCTTTGACCCGAGCAGCTCTCTCGATCATGGGCCGAAGAGGAATAACCATAAGGCGGGTCTATGCCGAGGTGTGAAGTACGGCCTTCGGGCAAGGCGCGTATCGATAACGAGCCACGTGCAGGTCTGCATTCCCTGTTTCTGAAGCCACATACTGAAAACGGGGGATCAGGGAGATCCGGCCCTTGATCTTCTGAGGGTTTAGCGCAGAGGAACCATTTGAAACATACAGGTTCGGAGTCAGCGATTGCAGCGTAGAACGGCGCGGGGCTGGAGGGTTCGAATCCTGAGTGCCCCGAGGTTCACGCGCGAACGGCCGAAGCCGTCAGAAGGACCTCGCGACGGTAACCGACATTCTGAGTATATGGGGCGCTAACATTACTGAGGAGTGACGGAGGGATGGGTGGGCGAAAATCCGTCCACAAGCCTGTTCGCGACAACTTGGGTCAGGAGCATGCCGGTCACACGTAATGCCAGGTCGCCTGCAGAACGAGGACGCCGATTCCGGCTGCGATCTGCAGGACGGAGCTGGTCAGCAGCGCGCGCATCGCGGGGCGGGTTCCCTTTTGTCGCTGCACCATTGGCAGATTCATGCAGGCACTGGCCATGGAGGTAAGCACGGCGGCGATCCCGGCCTGGGCGGGCGTTACTGCGTGGTGCATTGCAAGGTTGGCTGCGGCCGCGGTCCCGCTGGCGCTGCTTACGAGGCCGCCAACCAGGCTGGCGAGTTCAAATCCTGCGCTCCCGAAGTGGCGCACTCCCAGCGTCGCAATTACCTGAATGGCAAGAAACAGGAACGCCAGGCGCAGAACCTTGATAATGGCAACGGGGGAGGTGAGCGTCAGCGTCGGGCTGCGTTCGACAGTCTCTGTGGCGCTATACCCGCGGTAGATCCAAACCGCAGCGACGGCGGTCATGGCTAACAGCGGAGGAGCCGCGGTGCGAACGGCAGAAGGTTCGAAGATGGCGAGGATGGCGATGTTGCGGAGAAACATGGCCACCGAGGTGAGCAGGACGACAGGAACAGCTATAACACCGAGACCAGTGGTGGACAGGGTTCTCGCGAGTTCGGTGGCGGAGGCGGTTGAATTCACCAGACCTCCGAGAATCGCGGTGAGATAGACGCCGCGCGATCCGTACACGCGGAGCAATACGTAATTCATGAAACCAAGGCAGGCGATGACCACAACGATGATCCAGGCATCGCGCGGCTGTAAGAGATTCCAGGGATCGACGAAACGATTTGGCAGCAGCGGCCAGATGACGAAACCGAGCAGCGCCAGAAGAATGGCGCTGCGCACTTCCTGCTGGGTGAGACCGCCGGCAAAGGCGCGAAACTGCGGCTTAAGCGCGAGCAACATGGCGACGAGTATCGAGCAGGCCACCGGGGTAAAAATGTGACCCTTCGCAACGAGGATGCCGAGGAGGAAGATGAGCATCAGGGCCAGCGAGGTCGTCGCCTCCAGCTTGCGGGAAACGTTGATACTGCGGAAATTCGTGAAGGCAATCAGGATCAGGAGGGCGGTTCCGCTGATAGCCAGGACTGCGGGACCGAGGAGCGCGCCGAGCAGCCCAAGAAGAGCCGCCAACGTGAAGGTGCGCGCTCCGATGTCCTTATTCGACCACTCCCGCTCGAAGCCAACCAGAAGGCCGAGAGCCGCACTGATGGCGATTTTGACGGCAATTTCCGATGCCGGGTACGGCGGGTAGAAGCCGTGAAACGTCCTGAGCCAGTCCTGCATAGCGTCGAGGCAAACTCCCAGCCGGGAGCTTTGCTGCTGCTGGTGAGATGCGGCGGATGCGGACGCTCATTTGACGCTAAATCGCCAAACTACTCATCGAGCCCAGATTTGTATCGGGAAGTCGGCATCGCGCTAGCCTTCTGACGGCAGGTTCGAACGAGGTCAGTGAGCACGTTGGCCTGGTTTTCTTTTCGAGCTGATCCTTGCTCTCCCCTCCTCTTCTCTTGAAAGGCGGGGGGGTACACGCCTGACCAGCTGAGTGCGGTCTATCGCCAACTTGACGACGGATTTCGAGCACTCCCGCGATTGTGAGTGAGAGTTTCGCACGCCACGTTACCCTTGGAGGGCTACGAGTGGGGCGGTTGCGTGTTGATCGAAGGACGCCCCGTGCCCGGACCGGGCGGACAAATGTTTTCCGACTGGGGTCGCGTCAGCCCGCAGTCTCTCGATTCGGTGGGAGTCCCTTTGGTTCGTGGACGAGGGTTTACAGAAGCCAATGAAATCAGCGGGCTGCCCGTCGTCCTCGTCAATCAGGCGTCTGTTAAGAGGTTCTTTGCTCATCAGGATCCGCTGGGGCAGCGCTTCGGATTCAACCAGGAAGAGTATGCGGGCGCATTTCAGATCGTCGGGGTCTTTGCCAATTTCATCCTGAGCGACCCGCGCCGCGAAATACAGCCGCTCTTTCTGCGGCCGCTCGGACAGGTCTACACGGGATACAAGTCTGCCGACCTGCAGGCTGCAGAAGCGAGTTCGATCTACCGGAATGAAATGGGCTTTCAGGCTATAGTCTCTAAGCCCCACATTGGTCAGCGGGACCGCAGACGGAAGGCAAAAATGAACACGCTTGCTCAAGCTGAAGTAAGAAGAAACCGGCTGAAGAGTAATATAACACGCCTCTCACCCGCACCAGATCAGGCGATTTGCAATTGTTGCCACAAACGCAAATTGGCCGGTTATCCCCCCTGTTATCGCCTGTCGAAAAGGCAAGGGCTGGATGCCACCAGTGAACGTCCACCCGATATAGTTGACGTTGTTACTCAGCTGCTGAGTACCTCCTTGGGGGAAGGCGATTCTTCAGCGGGACCACTTTCCCCCGGGTTCAGTGTCACCCTTTCAGAACCCCACTGCAAAGGTGCCCATTTTTTCCCACCGCCGTAGAATGATCCCGGACTGAGCGGAGGACAGGGCAATAGTGGGAAGCAACCCGAGCGCCGACTCAGTGGCCAAACGCCACACGGTAGGCTCCATCGGCCCGCGGGCCATCGCATAGGCTCCCATCACCGCCATCCCGGTTCCCAGCCCCGGTTCTTCAGACGTTTTCCTGGAGCGATCTTCGGGCTCGATGATGATCCGATTCACGATAGGGCCCGTGATGCCTATACCAGTTCGGACTTCTTCCAGCCCCTGCCGGTTTTTACCCACAACGCCGAGGTGTGGCCGTCATCATCCCATCGCACCTCGCCTAACGCTCCTTCGCCGCTCAGCGGCGGCTGTTGCTGCTGAGGTAGACGGAATCCGGTGCCGGCCAGCTGCAGCGGGGGAGCGGTCGAATCGCCGGAAGGGATCCGGTTCTCCAACCCACCGTCGATACCGCCCAGATTGGTCGTTGCGAGAATGCAGGCGCCTTCCAGATCGCCGTCGAACTCCTTCGCCAGCTTGTGCTGATCGCTCGCGAAAATCGCAGTGCCGATGTAATTGCCGCCTTTGCCCTGAGGGGTGATCAGAAAGCCAGCTCCGCTGTTGTTCTTCGCCCACCGGCTGTAGAAGACGCGGCACTGCATGAAGGATTGACTGGGCTTGGTCACATAGAATCCGGCAGTGGTCGGCGAGTCTGCGTAGCACTGGTTGAAGGTGTTGTTGTCGCCATTGCAGTAAAAGCAGTAGAGCATTGGGCCTTGGACGGGGTCGTAATTCCAGACGTGGATCATGGTAAACCAGTTGCTGGAGTCGTCGCTGCGCACACCCGTCTCATAGCCGATGACGTGCGCCAGGATCACCTTATTATCGCCGCCTTCGTAATGGATACCGATGCTGCCGGGGGCATAGTGAGCGTCAAGGCTGACGTCGCAGCGAACTCTGGTAATGTTTCTCTCGTAGCCGCCCGGAAGGAGGTGAATTCCTTTGTATGTGGCATTCAGTACTTCGAGGTCGGCGATCTCCAGGCGCTCCACACCTTCCACCCTGAGCCCGGTAATGGGCTGGAGGTTGCCGTCGATGATGCCTCCGCGGATCCAGCCGCTCGTTACAGTGAATCGCGACTTGCTGCCGCCACCCTTGATCACGACTGCATCTCCCTGAAAGCCGGACTTTGCGCGGATCACGGCATTCGGCGTCATAACCAGATTCGTGGAGATCGGAAGGCGCAGCGGCTGTGAAATCTCATACACACCATCGCCCAGCTCCAGAGTTCCGCCGCCGCCCGCTTCCAGCGTTGCAATGCGCTGCGTCAGTTCTTGGTGCCAATCCGACACATTCGCCGCCTGAGGACAGGGAACCACCCCTGTCTCCGACTGAGCCAGGCGTGACTTGCCCAATCCCGTCCTCAAAAGGCCGCCGACTAGGCCAAAGCTGGCCACCTTCTGCATCAGTTCGCGTCTCTCCATAGACTCCTCTTATCTGGTGGGCAGCATTCAACATTTCCCGCGGACAGACACAGGTATGTCCAAAGATGCCGTGACTGTTTCCGTCGCACAGAAATCCTGTTCACAGACGAGGACGGCTGGCTTTCGTAAGGGCATTGCGGCACTCGAGCATGCGCCAAAAGGCGCCGTGACCAATAGTATGCCACTATTAAATCGTTGTGATAAGGGGCTTTCGTAAATCGCACACATTCATGGGATAAATTCCCGGCACGTGTGGTGCTCCGGCGAGCAGCCGCTCTATTTCGCTCGATATTCTTCGCGGGATCACCGCTCCATTCGTGCGCCAGGTCAACGTCAATCGCATTTTCCCGCGGTCTACAGGTCACTCGAACACTCTTCGTCGAGTGGCTGGACACCGAGAGATCTTATTCTCTCCGTTTTTGGTTCCACATGGGAGCGTCAATCGGGTTTTTCGACCGACAGGCGTTCGCGTATGCCATTTGCTCTGGATTGGCTCCACAGCTCAGGTGCAGGCTTTCCAGGAAGCGCTGAAGACGAATGGATAGGACCCCAAAGGCATGTGAGGCGCGCGGCGTTGACCAAAACGCGGAAAGGACTACGCGCCCTCCCTGAAGACACGAGCAATGAAGGATTTCCATTAGCTCCGCGAAAATGAGGGAGAATCTTAAGGCGTTCGGCGCGGAGATGAGTCTGCAGCAGTAGAAGCAGAACGAGGACAGGGATTTCTCGATTGATTATGCAGCTCAGGACATTTCTTTGGATCTCCAGTTCCATACTTTTGTAGAAGTTATCGGAGACAACAGGCCGCAGGCTGCGCTGTCTTATGGCGGAACAGGTGGCAATCCACCCTGCCTAAAGGAAGCCGTTCGATATCCGTAGGAGAGTCCACGCAGTAGGAAGCGGCAGCGGTTAACATTTTTCTCTTGACGGATGCTCGTTTTCTGATATTCAATCGTTTCGATTCGGACGCATAGTGCTGTCCTATACAGCTAGCCCCGCGGACTCAGTTGGGGGTACGGCGCTCTTCACGCCCGTGCGCTCCCACGCTGTCCGAGACTGGAGATTTGGCCTATGAGCAAGACGGTAACCGCTTCAGCGTTCAGCGGTCGAGCGCCGGTTAGCCTTTCAGTGAGGTTGCTTTGGAGTTCGCGGGACCCGGATATGTGCAAATTCGTCTTGTGCGCCGGAATCGGAAGCATACGTCGCTTGCAGAGAGCTATTCTCTGTTGGATTCAGCACGTCACCACCGTTCACGGTCCGGAAACAGGCGCAGGCGGCAGATCGATCCCCGGCAAAAGATCCCGCTGTTTCTCATGTACGCCGATGTAAGGGTTCCCAACCTCAACCACGTGCGTGACGGCAGTATTACAGGGAGAAATCCAGTTTCCATAGGGGAGGCAGTAATGTGGAAGTCAATTCGAAGCAGTCTCGTAGTGGTAGTTACGCTCTCGGCCATGGCAGCTCTCGGACAGGCCACGAACTCAGGCGATATCCGTGGCACGGTTACCGACGCGACGGGCGCGGTCATTCCCGGAGCGACCGTCACCGTCCTGGATATCAACACCGGTGTATCGAAAAGGCTCGTCACGGACAGTGCCGGGCTATATGACACCTCATCGATAGTGAATGGAACGTACAAGGTTACATTCGAAATGCCAGGATTCAAGGAACTCGTGCGCGGCCCCGTGACCGTTCTTGTTGGCTTTACGACGGTTAACGCGCAGCTGACAGTCGGCGCAACCAGTCAGCAAGTAACCGTAACGGAGGACGTGCCCCTGCTGCAGACTGAGACTGGTTCGCAGCAGACCACGCTGACAGCGGATGTACTGCAACAAATGCCGCAAGTGGGGCAGGATTGGGAAAATTTCACCATCCTGATTCCCGGCGCTTCCGGAAACACCGCCAATGGACAGGGAGAAGGAGCCAACCCGGGACAATGGGTCTCTGTGAACGGCAACCTACCCTACAGTAATATTCTTGCGGATGGATCATCGACTACTCTGCCGCAGAGCACCAATTCCGATGTCTCGATCTTTGAGACGGTCGCTGAACTTCAAATCAGCGACTCCGCCATGTCGGCCCAATATGGAACCGGCGGCTTCGTCTTCAATCAGATCAGCAAGAGCGGGACCAACAAGTTTCACGGGGCGGCCTACGAATACCTCCAGAATGACGCGCTGAATGCGCAAGGCTACGGGTTCGGTAATACGATTCCAGTACCCTTCCTGCGTTACAACAACTATGGGGGGTCTATCGGTGGGCCGATTCTAAAAAACAAGATGTTCTTTTATTTCAACGTGGACAGGACCGCAGACCATGGCTCCGCGAGCGGATACACCACAGTTCCGACCACTGCTATGCTGAGCGGGGATTTCACCGGCCAGCCGACGATCTATGACCCCACAACCCAGATCATCACACAGACGCCCAGCGGGCCGGTAGTAACCCGGACCTCTTTCGCCCAAGAATACGGCAACGGTAACAGGATACCTGCCGGCATGATCGATTCTGTTGCCCAAAAAATCGCCGCGCTATATCCGACCCCTGCGAGTCATTCTTCAGTCGGCGAATTTGTGCCCGGCACTGTGGTTGGGGGTGTCGATACATCCAATTATCATTACAGCTATCTGACCGAAAATCCCTTTAACAAATATTTTGGGCGTCTCGATTATGACATCAGTCCAGAGAACAGGCTGACGCTCTCTGACACCCAGCGGGACAACCCAGGCGAGGACCCCTATATCTACACCTGCCCGGTCAGTTGCCAGCTCTTCGATGTTGACAGCAATAATGCACAGATTTCCGATGTCTGGAACATCAGCACAAGTACAATCAACGAAGCCCGGATCGGGTTTACCGCTCAGTACAGCGATTACACCCCGGGTTCACTGAATGACAACTATCCACAGACGCTCGGACTGCAGTTTGCGAAGGCGAACCTCTTTCCCAGCATCAGCATCTCCGGAAACAATTGCTGCGATGCACCCGGGCCAACGACAAATGCGGATTATAAGCAAAACGTGTTCGATTTCTCTGATGTAGTTACGATGATCCGCGGTCGCCACGTTCTCCACTTCGGCGGAGAATTCCTTGTTCAGCGCCGGGACGGCACGGGTTGGGGAAATATCAATGCCGCCTCGGTAAGCTTTAATGGGTCTTATACGCAATCGACTGTAGGAGATTCCACGAGCGGCATCGCCTTCGCCGACTTCCTGCTCGGTCAGGTGCAATCGTGGAGTGCGGCGGTAACCCCCGGTTACGGCGCCCGCATGAAGCAGCCGGAGGCCTTTATCCAAGATGACTTCAAGCTCAGGCCAAACCTGACTTTGAACCTTGGATTGCGTTATCAGGCGAGCACGGGCGTGAGTGAAGTCAAAAACAACGTCACGACCTTTGATCCAACGGTGATGAATCCGGTTACCAGCTCCCCTGGCGCGTTGTGGTATGCCACCACGGCCGCGAATGGCCGTAAGGACCTCATCGCCCCGCAATATAACATACTTCTGCCGCGCGCCGGGTTCGCTTGGCTTCCTCTACACGACACCACCCTTCGTGGCGGAATTGGGCTGTACGCATATCCTTATGATCTCGACCAAAATGGCGGAGGCCTGGGTTCTGCCTTTGCGGCGCGGGGTAGCCTGAGCGATCAAACCAACGGCATCACCCCGGTTGTACTCCTTTCCTCCAGTGGATCGCAGCTTCCATATGGAACCCCTAACAACAACGCAGGAGCATTTCCTGGGCAAGGAATCAACTACACCGACTATAACTCACCGATGAGTAAGAGCCTGCAATGGAACTTATCGGCGGAGCGCGCCTTCAGCACCAATATGGCGGTCGAAGTGGCATATGTTGGGAATCATGGGTACGATCTTTTCTTCCCCGTCGATCTCAACCAGGTGCCGGCAAGCGAGCTCGGGCCGAATGACAATCCCACGGACCGGCCCTATCCGTACTGGGGAAGCATCTTTGGCGGTAAAGACATCGGCTACTCTAATTATCACTCTCTGCAGGCCTCAATCAAAAAGCGCTTCACTTCAGGGCTTGGTTTTGACGTCAACTACACCTGGGCGCATTTCCTGGATACACAGGATTCGGGCAACGGTGGGAACAACGTCTGGATGGAGCAGACAATGGTCCCATCGGCAGACTATGGGCCATCCCAGTTTGATATTCGTGATGCATTCAAGGGCAGGGCTGTTTATCTTCTCCCCATTGGGCACGGTCAGAGGTTCCTGAATAACAACCGGGCTGTGGATGCGGTGATCGGCGGATGGCAGGCGTCCGGCACTTTGGTGCTCTCCACCGGCAACCCCTTCACCCCCACCATCAATGGTCCGAATAACTCGTACTCGCAGGCGGGTTATTGGTACCCTAACGTGATTGGACATGGAACCCTGGCTCAACGCAGCATCAAGCAGTGGTTCGATCCAAGCGCCTTCACTGCGCCTGCGCCGGGGACCTTCGGCGACATGCGGAGAAACAGCATCTACGGCCCGGGTCTGGAGGTGGTTAATCTCTCTGCAGGCAAGAACTTTGCCATCTGGGAGAAAGTCGCACTCCAGATCAGAGCTGATGCAAACAACGCGTTCAATCATCCAAGCTTCGGGCTGCCAAATTCGGGATTGACGTGCTCTAACGCCGGCGCCCCGTGCATGGGGGCAGCCAATATTACTTCCGTCTCTGTGGGCGGCCGTACTATGCAGCTTGGTGCGCGGCTGTCGTTCTGATCACTGAGAAAGCCGGGATCCGCGAGCGATTGGTGCTCGCGCGTCCTGGCCAGAATCCCCGGCGACCGCGCAGGGGCGCCGGCATTGCACCGTTTCGCAGATCCATTGTCCCGAAGGCGAATTGTGCGAATAAGACTGAGAAATTCCAGGCCAGGAACAGACCGGTGTGTCAGGAGTTTGTGTTCTCCTCGTGTTTACCTAATCCTGGCTGTCATTGCGATCGCCTCAGCGGCCGCCGCACAGAACGGTCGTGCGCTGCCCGTTCAGCGCGGGGTTTCCCGTACCGGGGTATCGCGTCCGACTAATACCCAGTTGGCTGGCAGGGAACTGAACGAGGAGGTCCGCGCGCTCCTGCGGCGCATGACGCTGAAAGAAAAGATCGGTCAGCTCGTCCAGGTGTCTGCCGGTGTTCCTTCTGGGCCGGGTAGTGGCTCGCAGGATTACGAAACTTTGATCGCCCAAGGTGATATTGGCTCCATGCTGAACGAAGGAGCGGACCACACCGTGTTCGATCCACAAAGAACCAACGCATTCCAGCGAATTGCGGCAGAGAAGAGTCGACTGCACATCCCACTCCTTTTTGGGCTGGATGTGATTCACGGCTACCGGACCATTTTCCCCGTTCCCCTTGGGTTGGCATCCAGCTTTGATCCTGCGCTGATTCAGGCGACGGCGCGCATGGCAGCGCAGGAGGCGAGCAACGACGGGATTCGCTGGACCTTCTCGCCGATGGTGGATATTGCGCAGGACGCACGCTGGGGACGCATCGTGGAAGGAGCGGGCGAAAGCCCGTGGCTGGGATCGGCGATCGCACGCGCTTACGTCCGCGGTTATCAGGGCACGAGTCTGAGCAACCCGGATTCAATCGCTGCCTGCGTGAAGCACTTTGCGGGTTATGGGGCAGTTACTGCAGGCCGCGAATACAACGCGGCGAATATTCCGGATATCATTCTGCGCCAGGTGTACCTTCCTCCCTATCAGGCTGCAGTGGATGCGGGGGCTGCCACGGTAATGGCTGCCCTCAGCTCACTCAACAGCGTCCCGGAAACAGCGGACCCCTACATGCTTACCGAGATCCTGCGGAATGAATGGGGGTTTAATGGTCTTGTTGTGAGCGACTGGGGTGCGATCCCGGAGCTCGTCAACCATGGCGTCGCTCTCAACGACGCGACAGCGGCCCGCAAGGCGCTTGCTGCTGGCGTGGATATGGATATGGTTGGTAACTCCTACCACAGCCAATTATTATCTCTGGTGCGTTCCGGGGCGATTCCCGCATCGGTAATCGATGAAGCAGTGAAGCGTGTCCTGCGGGTGAAGTTTGCGCTTGGCCTTTTTCAGCATCCCTATGCGCCAGCCAAACCGTACACGGCCACGGCGGACAAGCGCGCCCTGGCCCGGACAGCCGCGGACGAGTCCCTTGTTCTGCTGCAGAACAACAACGATGTTCTGCCCATTCGCAGCAACGTCAAGACCATCGCGCTGATCGGGCCCATGGCGAATTCGGAGGCGCAGATGCTTGGTTCGTGGTCCGCCGGCAATCCTTCGGACGTCGTCACTCTGGGCACTTCGCTGGAAATGCGAATGCAAGCGCGCGGCGGCAGAGTGCTCTACGCGGAGGGTACGCAGATTCTCACAAGCTCTAAGGCGGGCTTTGCAGCTGCGGTGCAGGCCGCGCAACAGTCGGATCTGGTGATCCTCGCCCTCGGCGAGGATGCGGAGAACATGATCAGTGAGGCTTCTTCCCGGGCGCATCTCGATCTCCCCGGGAATCAGGAGCAGCTGCTGGAGGCTGTTGCTGGCGTCGGCAAGCCGGTTGTGCTCCTCGTCTTCAGTGGACGGCCGTTGGTGCTGAACTCGGCCGCGGCTCATGTGGCGGCCATCGTGGAGGCCTGGTTTCCAGGGATCGAAGCAGGTCCCGCGCTGACCGATGTTCTCTTCGGGGATGTGAACTTCAGTGCCAAACTGCCCGTTAGCTTTCCTCGCGCTGTGGGCCAGGAGCCGCTCTACCTGGGCCAACTGCCCACGGGGCGACCGGCGCCCGAACTGGATCTTCACTACCCTCCACGAAACGACCCAGAACGCTTCTACTCCCGCTATATCGATGTTCCTAACTCTCCGCTTTTTCCTTTTGGATACGGGCTAAGTTATACGCGTTTCGATTTCTCCAGGGTCGCTCTGAATACGAACGCTGTCCGCGTATCTGCGCTGATGAAGGCTCCGGGTGAAGGTATCGCGGGTGATCCGGTCGAGGCGACAGTAACGGTTCGCAATTCCGGCCCGGTTGCGGGAACGGAGGTCGTGCAACTCTACATCCGGATTCGCGGGGCCAGCGTCGAGGAGCCGGTCCGTGCTCTGAAGGGCTTCGAGCGTGTAAGCCTGCAGCCAGGAGAATCGAAAGCCATCCACTTTTCTCTCGGCTTCAATGAACTCTCGTTTGTGAACGCGAGAAGCGAGTGGGTGGTCGAGCCCGCGGATTACACGGTTTACATCGGAGGCAGTTCACAAGCCGCGGACAGCGCGGATTTCCAGATCACCCAGTGATCTGAAGTCGCGCTGAATCCGTCCGCGGAGGTCATAGTTGTTGAAATCTCTGGGTCTGCCGTGTTTTCGTGATTGTTGCTGCATAGGCGGTTGCTCAAACAGCCCCCGAAGCTGACGCATTCCTGTCCTCGAATCAGGGGACGGGTGCGGCTGCTCGCAGGACGGTAGTTGAGGTTCGCTGGGATAAAAACTCCGCACCGTTTATCCCATTTCGTATGGGATGGATTGCCCGGTCTGCTTCGATCCAGCGTGGACGCACAATCGCGCGCTCCTGAACCGCTGGCCATCATTACGGATGGGGGCAAGCTGCTTATGCGCCTGCATGGGTGGGGAATGGTAACGCAAGGAAGTCCGCAGTGCCGGCTCAATCAGGACGGCACCTGGAATGCAGAGAAGATCAGACTCGCGCTGCGCCACTCTTCCGTGCTGGCTATCGGCTGATGATTGATATCCCGTCGGGACCCGATGGGGTGCATTCTGCAGGGGGAGGCAGTGGCGCCCATTGACTGGTATGTGTGGGAAGTAGACTGGACCGGCAGCGATACTCCTTTCCGGCGAGCCCGGTTGGCGATGCAATTACCGAGAGCAGGCGTGTTGGGGAGAAATACGCGATGCTCCTGCTAAAGTCCGTGGGGCCGAGCCGGCGTGAGCGCGCTGAGGCGCAGCGTACAACTAATTTTGCACACCACCGCCGGAGAGTTTTGCGCGAGCGAATATGGATAGCAAAGCTGTGGCAGTGTTTATCTACTTGACGAAGAGGAGTTCGCCGGTATTGAATCGTTTTTATCAAGTGAGCCGGTGCAAAGCAACGGGGCTGACGTTGAGGACATTCCCCCCGTCTTTCGCAGGTGCGCGGCAGGATAATTTTTCCAGCAGGACGAGGGCAAGGAATGACGCGATCAGGTTTTGTCAGGGCAATAAGCGTTGCCTTGTGTTCAGCAGCAACCCTTGCACTCTGCACGACGACGACGCAGGCGCAGAAGACAACCGAGCGTGATTCATATCTGTGGAATAACCGGCCTCCGGATCCCCGCTTCAAGGCAGACATCCTGCTGGTGGTGGCCCATCCGGACGACGAGGCGATGGTGACGGCATTCCTGGCGCGCGAGATATATGACCACCACAAGCGCGTCGCGGTGGTTTATGGGACCCATGGGGACGGCTCGAATAACTATGTCGGTCCGGAGATGTCGATGGCGATGGGAGACATCCGGGAAATTGAGGCGCGTGGGGCCGTCGGTAGTCTGGGGATCACGAATGTATGGTTTCTCACGGGGCACGATACGCTGAGCCAGAACGTCCTGAATTCGCTTGAAAACTGGGGTGACGGGGCGTGCCTGGACGAGCTGGTTCGCATCGTGAGACTGACGCGTCCGACCGTGATCCTGACCATGCTGCCCGATTTTGTGACAGGCGAGAACCACGACGACCACCAGGCTGCGGGAGTGCTGGCCACCGAAGCGTTCGATCTGGCCGGGAATCCGATCGCCTTTCCGGAGGAGGTTTCACCGCCCGATAATCCAGACAAGAATATGAATCTGACTGATGGGCTGCGCCCGTGGCAGCCGGAGAAGCTCTACTACTTTGACAATCCAAGTTACGACATTTTCAAAGGACAGGGCCCGCAGTACTCGTCCATCGAGATGTCCCCTTCCCGGCATGTCAGCTACGGGATGCTGGCTGCCGAGGCTTACACTCACCATCGGACGCAAGGCGGCGCGGTCACTGCGGAGGACATCAGGCACCAAACGCTAGCGACCGCGAATGACGAGGGGGCGACACTGGCAATGCAGCCGGTGAAGCTGATCTTTGGCAAGTCCATGGTGCCTTCGGGGGTGACGGATGATGTCTTCGCGGGTGTAGTCCCTGATGGTGTTCCATACCAGCAACCGGCAGGCTATATACCGGTGCATTACGCAGAGCCGACGCTGCATATCGGCGACCCGTGGAATTTTTATCATGAGTTCTGGCAGGCGCACGGCTTGGAACATCTGAACAACCTCGTTCCGCTGGAAATCAGCGTGAAGGTCGGGGGCGGTCTGATGATCCCTTTGATTGTAAATAACCCATTGGATCGGCCGGTGCCGGTCAGCCTTTCCGTACAAGCGCCCGATGGATGGAAGGTCGAGCCAACGGCTCCTGCGACAGTTGAGGCACACAGTGCGTACTTTCTGCGGGTTCGGGTTGTCGCGCCGGATACGGAACTTCCGGGCTGGCAGCATTTCATGGTCACAGGACGGTCGGGCGACGAGACGATCGGCACGGTGGCGATTCGTGCACAGCTTTCGACGGGATGGGTTGCACCGCAGTGATGCGGGACATGAATCGGCCTGTGTACCGCCCGATTCCATTACGCACCATTGAATATGAGCTGCACGGCCGGACCGTATGCAAACGTTGAGGAGAAATAGCCAATGGATCGACGCTCTTTTTTAGGCGTGGCAGCTACAGGGATGGCTGCTTTGGCAGCGAGCCTGGCGCGAAGTCAGACGGCGATGCTGGCCGGTCTCTCCGCGGTGGGCACCAAAAGGAATGACATGACGGCCCGCTGGCTCAGGATGGACG
>JBAUGH010000279.1:0-6158 GCA_049679565.1 Acidobacteriaceae bacterium | reverse complement strand
TGTGGGGGTGGTGGGGGACACGAAGGAATACGGACTGTTTCAGATGACGCCGCAGATGATTTACGTTCCGCTGGTGCAGGATCCGCAGCCTGCGCTGAGCCTGCTGGTGAAAACGGCGGCGGAGCCGGGCGCGGTTCTGCCGGCGATTCGCGCGCGGCTGGCGAAGCTCGATCCGGATGAGCCGGTGTATGACGTCCGCAGCCTCGAGGACATTTTTCGGGAGACGCATGCTTTTTTCCGCTTCAACACGCTGCTGCTGGCGGCCTTTGCCGGGATGGCTGTGCTGCTGTCGCTCTTCGGGATTTACGGCGTAGTGGCATATGCGGTCGGCCAGCGGAGGCGGGAGTTCGGGATCCGGCTGGCGCTGGGCTCCCCGCGGCGGGCGATTTTGCTGCTGGTGCTGCGCCAGGGGGCATGGATGAGCGCGATCGGCGTCGTTCTGGGATTGATGCTGGGCTGGCCCGCCGTGCGGCTGCTGACGCGCACCCTGCAGGAGTCGCTGTTTCTGAAGCTGCTGCACACCGGAGTGGCGCTGTATCCCGCGCTGTGCGTGGGGATTGCGCTGACGCTGATGCTGGCCTGCCTGGTTCCGGCGCGATCGGCGACCAACGCCGACCCGATGGAGGCGCTGCGCTGCGACTGACCGCTGGCCGCAGGGGCGGACTGCTGGCCGCAGGGGCGGAAGCGCTTCGCGCGGCCTGGCTGAAACCCGTCCTCCTGAGAGGGAATAGAGATTTGATCGGGCGTGCGGGAAACGGTGTCGCGTGGCTTTACGCGGGTGCGCGGGGCGGATAGTCTCAGGACAAATCATGACGAAATCTTTAAAGCCTGTTGCGAATCGGACCCGGCCTTTTTTTTATCCCGATGGGAAGCATGCAATGCAGTGCGATGGAGCGCGTCTCGACGCGCTGGCCGAGAAGTATGGGACGCCGCTCTATGTGTACTCGGCGCGACACATTCTGGAGCGATACGCCATGTTCGAGCGGGCGTTCTCGGCGGTGCCGCATGTGGTGTGCTATGCGGTGAAGGCGAACTCGTCGCTGGCGTTGTTGAAGATGCTCGCCGCGCGCGGCGCGGGGTTCGATGTGGTCAGCGGCGGCGAGCTGGAGCGGGTGCTGGCGGTGGATCGCGACGTCGCGGGACGGGTCGTGTTCTCGGGGATTGGGAAGACGGCTGCGGAGATGGATCTGGCGCTCAGCGTAGGGATCCTCGAGTTCAACGTGGAGAGCGAGGGCGAGCTGGAGCTGCTGAGCGAGCGGGCAGCGCGGCTGCGGAAGAAGGCGCGCATCGCGCTGCGGGTGAATCCCGATGTGTTTGCGGAGACGCATCCTTATATTTCGACGGGGATGCGGGAGCACAAATTCGGGATCGATATCCGGCGGGCGCGGGCGGTGTACCGGAAGGCGGGGAAGTATCTGACGCCGAGCGGGGTGAGCGTGCACATCGGGTCGCAGATCCGCAGCGCCGATCCATTTGGGGCGGCGGCGGAGCGAGTGGCGCGGCTGATTGCGGAGCTGCGGCGGGACGGGCATGCGATCGAATACATGGACGCGGGCGGAGGGCTGGGGATCGAGTACCACGTGGAGAAACCCTTCGACGCGGAGGAGAAAATCCGGCAGTATGCCTGCGCACTGATGGCGGCGGCGGAGAAGGTGGGTGGGCTGACCCTGCTGCTGGAGCCGGGGCGGTTTCTGGTGGCGCAGGCGGGCGCGCTGCTGGCCCGGGTTCTGTATGTGAAGAAGAACGGGACGAAAACGTTTGTGATTACGGATGCGGCGATGAACGATCTGATCCGGCCGGCGCTGTATCAGGCGTATCACGAGATTGTTCCGGTCGAGCCGCCGCGAACTTCGCGGAGAATCGTTGCGGATGTGGTGGGTCCGGTGTGCGAGACGGGCGATTTCTTTGCTCGGGATCGCGCGATGGCGCCGGTGAAGGCGGGGGATCTGGTGGCGGTGCTGGATGCGGGCGCGTACGGGATGTCGCTGGCGTCGAATTACAATTCGCGGCCGCGGGCGGCGGAGGTGCTGGTGGAGGGCGCGCGGGCGCGGGTGATACGGCGGCGGGAGAGTACCAAAGAAATGCTGGCGAGCGAGCGCTGAGTGCTCCTGAAGCTGGCTGCTCTGCTATCGTGGTCTGTTTGCGCGGAGTGGCTGGCCGCAAACGGGGAGCGACTCGGATGGGTATCTGGGGAAAGATGGTTTCGGCGGCAGCCTGCATGGGCTGCCTTTTTGTTGCGATGACGGCAAAGGCCGCGGATTCGCTCACGGTAAAGACAGATACGGGCAAGGTTCACGGGAAGATGAGCCAGGAGGGGCAGGTGCGGGCGTTCCTGGGAATTCCGTATGCGGCGCCGCCGGTGGGTCCGCTGCGCTGGAAGGCTCCGCAGCCGGCGTGGAAGTGGAACGGGGTGAAGGATGCGACGGCGTTCGGGGCGCATTGCATGCAGCCGAACATTTATTCCGACATGCTCTTTCGCGATCCGGGGCCGAGCGAGGATTGCCTGACGCTGAACGTGTGGACTCCGGCAAAGGACAAGAAGGCAAAGTTGCCGGTGATGGTGTGGATTTACGGCGGCGGATTCTCGGCGGGCGCGACGTCGGAGGCGCGGCAGGACGGCGCGCATCTGGCGACGAAGGGCGTGGTGGTGGTGTCGATGAATTACCGGCTGGGGATTTTTGGATTCCTGGCGCTGCCCGGGCTCGCGGCTGAGTCGGCGCAACATGCGGCGGGCAATTATGGGCTGATGGATCAGACGGCGGCGCTCGAATGGGTGCAGAAAAACATCGCGGCGTTCGGGGGCGATCCGAATAACGTGACGCTGTTTGGCGAGTCGGCCGGCTCGTTTTCGGTAAGCGCGCAGATGGCGTCGCCGCTGGCCGAGGGGCTGTTCCGGCATGCGATTGGGGAGAGCGGCGCGGCGTTTCCGGGGCAGCACGGGCCGGCGTTCAAGCCGCTGGACGATACGGAGAAGGAAGCCGCAGCGTTTGCGACGACGGCGTTCGGGACGAGTGACGTGGCAAAGCTGCGGGCGATGAGCGCCGACGATCTGCAGGCGAAGATCGCGGCGGCACAAAAGGCGACGCCGGGGCGGCTGCCCTTCTGGCCGGATGTGGATGGGTATTTCCTGCCGGAGCCGGTGTCGCAGATTTACGCGGAAGGCAAGCAGGCGCATGTGCCGCTGCTGGCGGGATGGAATCGCGACGAGCCGAGCGGGCTGGTGGCGCGGTATCCGCAGCCGGCGACGGTTGCGAGCTTTACCGCGACCGCGCAGAAGACGTTTGGGGAACAGGCACCGGCGTTTCTGCAGTTGTATCCGGCGACGACGGATGCGGAGGCCATCCGATCGACGATCGATTTTGCGGGCGACACGTTCATCGCGTTCGGCACGTGGGAGTGGCTGGAGGCACAGGTGGCCACGGGGACCGAGCCGGTGTATCGCTATCACTTCGAGCGGCCCGCGCCGGCGGACAAGTATCATCCGGCGGGGTCGGGGGCATTTCATTCGGACGAGATCAACTATGTGTTTGGGACGCTCGATGCGCGGCCTGATGCGGCGTGGCAGCCGGAGGATCAGAAGCTGAGCGATCTGATTGAGACCTACTGGACGAACTTTGCGAGGACCGGGAATCCGAACGGGAATTCAGTGTCGGGGAATCCGAACTGGCCGCAGTATGACGAGCAGGATGGGTGGCAGGTGATGCATCTGGATGTGGATTCGCATGCGGGTGCGGATCCTTACCGGGCGCGGTATTTGTTCCTGAAAAATGCGTGGGTGAAGGGCAGTGCAGAGTGATCAGTGCACAGTGATCGGTACGCAGTGAAGTGCGGCATCACTTCAACTGCTGCAGGAGGCGGTTGCGGTGGGGAGCGAGGACTTCGCGGAGCGGGCCGGTGGCGGTAACGCGGCCGTTTTCGAGCAGGACGACGGTGGCGGGGATGGGCCAGATCTCGGCGAGGTCGTGGGAGACATAGACGACGCGGGTCGCCGAATCGAAGGCCTGCTCGGGAATCAGGTCGAGCAGGCGGGTGAGGCTGTCGTGCGCGGAGGCGTCGTCGAGGGCGGCGAGCGGCTCGTCGAGCAGGAGTAACTGAGGCGCGGGAGCGAGGGCCCGGGCGAGGGCGATGCGCTGGCGTTCGCCGCCGGAAAGCTGGGCGGCGCGGCGATGGGCGAGCGGGGCGGCTGCAAAGAAATCCAGCATCTCGGCGGTACGCGCGGCGCGCTGTCCATGGGGCAGGTGGCGGATGCCGAAGGCGACGTTTTCGGCGGCGGTGAGGTGGGGGAAGAGCGCGGGCTGCTGGGTGACGAAGCCGATGGAGCGGCGGCCGGCGGGGACGGCGGTGCGGGCCGCGGTATCGAGCAGAGTCTTTCCGTCAAGCGTGATGCGGCCGTCGCTGGGCGTGAGGAGCCCGGCGAGGATGCGGAGGACGGTGCTTTTGCCGGCGCCGGAGGGTCCGAAGAGGACGGTCCAGGGCGTGCGCAGCGAGAAGTCTGCCTGCAGCGAGAACGCGCCCTGATGGTGGCGGAGGTTGACGTCAGGCATGCGGAGCTCCGGACGCCCCGAGAGTGTCGGGGCTCGGATGGGAGCGGCGCGAGTAGAGCAGGATGAGGGCGACGAGCGCGAAGGCGAGCAGCAGGAGCGAGGTGCGATTGGCGGCGGCCCAGGAGAAATCCTGCACCTGGTCGTAGATGGCGATGGAGAGGGTGCGCGTCGAGCCAGGGATGTCGCCGCCGATCATGAGGACGACGCCGAATTCACCGATGGTATGGGTGAAACAAAGCGCGGCGGCGGCGACGAGCGAGCGGCCGGAGAGTGGAAGCAGGATTTCGCGCAGGATGCGGAAACGGCCGGCGCCGAGGAGCTGGGCCTGTTCGAGCAGCGCGCGATCGACGGCGTGGAATCCGGCGGTGAGCGGCTGGACGGCGAAGGGCAGGCTGTAGATCACCGAGCCGATCACGAGTCCGGAAAAGGAGAAGGCGAGGGGGTGGCCGAGGAGATGGGCGGCGGCGCGTCCAAAGGCAGTGCGCGGGCCGAGAAGAACGAGCAGGTAAAAGCCGAGGACGGTGGGGGGCAGCAGGATGGGAAGGGTCGTGACGGCTTCAACGAGCGGGCGGAGGCGCGAGGAGGTGGTGGCGATCCAGCCGGCGACGGGGATAGCGAGAACCAGCAGCACGGCAGTGGTAACCGCGGCGAGGCGCAGGGTCAGCCAAAGTGCCTGGAGGTCCATTTATCGAGTGGAATTGGGGTCGAAGGGCAGGATGCCCTGGGTGGCGAGGGTGTGGACGATCGCGGGTGTGCGGAGGAAGTCGAGGAAGCGATGCGCGGCGGCGGCGTTGGCGGCGTTGCGAACAACAATGGCCCCCTGGATCAGCGGCGCGTAGTCGTCGTTGGGAACGGGGAGGAAGTGGCCGTCGTGTTGCAGGCGCGGGGTCAGGGCGGAAGTAAGGGAGATGAACCCAATCTGGGCGTTGGCGGAATCGGCGTACTGCGCGGCCTGGGCGATGTTTTCGGCGATGACGAGCTTCGGGCGCAGAGTCTCGTAGAGGTGCTGGTGCTCGAGCGTCGCCTGAGCGGCGCGTCCATAGGGAGCGTGTTGCGGATTGGCGATGGCGATGGAGTGCACGGCGGGGCTGCGGAGCGTATCGAGGGATAGATCGCGGAGGCCGGAGTCGTTGCGGGTCCAGAGGACGAGGGTGCCCTGGCCGTAGAAGATGGGTTGGGATTCTTCAGCGCGGCCGGCGTCGATGACGCGGATGGGAAAGGATGTGTCGGCGGCGAGGAAGAGGTCGAAGGGGGCGCCGGAGAGGATTTCGGTGGCGAGGGTGGCGGAGGACTGGTAGGAAGCCTCCGCATGGATGCCGGTTTGCTGCTGGAAGGTAGCGAGGATGGGTGGGAGGACGGGTTCGAGGTCGGCAGCGGCAGCGATGCGGAGGGTCTTTGGCTGCGCGACGGCGAGCGGCGCGGCGATAAGGAGAACGAAGAGTAGCGTCACAGGTTTTGCCCACTCAAGCCAAAACCCGGCTTGAATGGGGCACCCGGTCATCTTTTTTGGAGATTCAGACACGGAGGACCATCACCTCGGTGGATTTGATGAGCGCGGCGACGGTTTCTCCTTTTTTGAGGCGCATTTCGCGGGCGGCGTCGGCGGTGATGATG
>JBAUGH010000278.1:0-4684 GCA_049679565.1 Acidobacteriaceae bacterium | reverse complement strand
CGTCGTCCACAAGGGCGAGGAGATCGCCCACTCCGGCCGCAAGGTCACGCCCTCGATCCTGAAGGCGCTGCGCGCCGCCAAAATCGGCGAAGTCGAAGTGGAGAAGTCCGAGCTGGACGGCGCCATGACCGCCTCCGACGTGGTCGATACCTCCACCGGCGAAGTGCTGCTCGAAGCCAATCAGGAGCTCACCGCCGACAAGCTGCACAAGATTGTCGAAGCCGGCATCGGCTCGGTCAGCGTCTTCTTCCCCGAGCGCGACGACATGGGCAACGTGATCACCAACACCCTGCGCCGCGACTCCGTCCGCAAGCCGGAAGAAGCCCTGATCGAGATCTACCGCAAGCTGCGTCCCGGCGATCCGCCCACCCTCGACACCGCCACCGCGCTCTTCGAAGGCATGTTCTTCGATGCCCGCAAGTATGACTTCTCCCGCGTCGGCCGGCTCAAGTTCAACATCAAGCTCTACGAGAATCAGGATGCCACCTCGCTCGACCACCGTACCCTGACCCCGGAAGACTTCTACGCCACCATCCGCTACCTGCTCAGGCTGCGCCGCAACATCGGCATGGTGGACGACATCGATCACCTCGGCAACCGCCGCGTGCGCGCGGTCGGCGAGCTGATGGAAAACCAGTTCCGCATCGGCCTCGTCCGCATGGAGCGCGCCATCAAGGAAAAGATGAGCGTGTATCAGGAAATGTCCACCGCCATGCCGCACGACCTGATCAACGCCAAGCCGGTCATGGCCGCCATCCGCGAATTCTTCGGCTCCTCACAGCTGTCGCAGTTCATGGATCAGACCAATCCCCTGTCGGAGATCACCCACAAGCGGCGGCTCTCCGCCCTTGGGCCGGGCGGTCTGTCCCGCGAGCGCGCCGGGTTCGAAGTCCGCGACGTGCACCCCACCCACTACGGCCGCATCTGCCCCATCGAGACGCCCGAAGGTCCGAACATCGGCCTCATCAGCTCGCTGTCCTGCTTCGCGCGCATCAATGAGTACGGCTTCATCGAGTCGCCCTACCGCAAGGTGCGCGACAGCCGCATGCTCGACTTCGTGCAGGTCACCAACGCCGGCGAAAGCGGCCTGCGGGTGGGCGATCACCTCGAAAAGAGCGAAGCCATCAAGCTGAACGACAAGCTGCGCAAAGAAAAGCAGCGCCAGATCGAGTTCGAGCCCTATTCCTTCTATCTGTCCGCGTGGGAAGAGGACCGGCACACCATCGCCCAGGCCAACGTGGAGCTGGATGGGAACGGCCACATCGTCGAAGAGCTGGTCAATGCGCGCCGCCAGGGCAACTTCGTCCTGGTCAACCGCACCGAGGTGGACTACATCGACGTCAGCCCCAAACAGCTGGTCTCGGTCGCCGCCTCGCTGGTGCCCTTCCTCGAACACGACGACGCCAACCGCGCGCTGATGGGCGCGAACATGCAGCGCCAGTCGGTGCCGCTGCTCGTTTCCGAAGCGCCGCTGGTCGGCACGGGCATGGAAGGCGTCACCGCCCGCGACTCCGGCGCCGTCATCCTCGCCCGCCGCAACGGCGTGATCGACTCGGTTGACTCCGAGCGCATCATCGTCCGCGTGGAAGGCGAGCACCATCCCACGCAGTTGTCGCGCGAGGTGGGTTCGGATATTTACCAGCTCATCAAATTCAAGCGCTCCAACCAGAACACCTGCATCAATCAGAAGCCGATCGTCCGTCAGGGCGACCGCGTCATCAAAGGGCAGGTGATCGCCGACGGTCCCTGCACCGAGCAGGGCGAGCTGGGCCTCGGCCGCAACGTGCTGGTCGCCTTCATGCCGTGGCGCGGCTACAACTTCGAGGACGCCATCCTCATCTCCGAAAAACTCGTGCGCGACGACTACTACACGTCCGTCCACATCGAGGAGTTCGAGATCGAGGCGCGCGACACCAAGCTCGGTCCGGAAGAGATCACCCGCGACATCCCCAACGTCAGCGAGCATTCGCTGCGCGATCTGGATGAGAGCGGCATCATCCGCATCGGCGCCAAGGTCCACCACAACGACATTCTGGTCGGCAAGGTGACGCCCAAGGGCGAAACCCAGCTCACCCCGGAAGAGAAGCTGCTGCGCGCCATCTTCGGCGAAAAGGCCGGCGACGTGCGCGACGCTTCGCTCACCTGCCCTCCGGGTATCGAGGGCACCGTCGTCGACGTCCGCATCTTCTCCCGCAAGGGACAGGAGAAGGACGAGCGCGCGCGGCAGATCGAAACCGAGCAGGTCGCCCAGCTGGAAAAGAACCTGTCGGACGAGATCCGCATTCTCACCGACGAGCGGCTGAAGCGGCTCGAAGGGATTCTGGGCGGCAAGGAAGTTCTCGCCGACCTGCACGACGAGCGGACCAACAAGCGCCTGCTGGCCAAGGGTGCGATCCTCGATCGCGACGCCATCGAGCGCATCTCCACCCGCAACCTCAAGCGCATCCGCTACAACGACAAGGATCCCAGGGTCAACGAGCAGATTGACGAGATCGAGGAGATGACTTCGCGGCAGATCGACGTGCTGCGCAAGATCACCAACGAGAAAATCGGCAAGCTGCAGAAGGGCGACGAGCTGGCGCCCGGCGTGATCAAGCTGGTCAAGGTCTACATCGCCATGAAGCGCAAGCTTTCGGTGGGCGACAAGATGGCCGGCCGTCACGGCAACAAGGGCGTCATCGCGCGCATTCTTCCCGAGGAAGATATGCCGTATCTGCCCAACGGCACGCCGGTGGAGATCGTTCTCAATCCGCTGGGGGTTCCGTCCCGTATGAACGTGGGGCAGATTCTGGAAACCCATCTCGGCTGGGCGGCGCACGATCTGGGTCACCAGATTGCGGAACTGGTGAAGAAGAACCAGGACGCCAACGAAGTGCGCAAAGCCATTGCCGAGAAGTTTGCCAACACGGCGACGCTGCGCCAGCTGCAGGAGCTGGACGACGCGCAGCTGCTGCGCGTGGCGGCGGGCATGGCGAAAGGCATCTGGTTCGGCACGGCGGTCTTCGATGGCGCTCGCGAGAGCGAAATCAAGGCGCTGCTGTCCGCCGCCGGGCTGCCCACCTCCGGCAAAACCGAGCTCTTCGACGGCATGACCGGCGAAGCCTTCGAGCAGCCGGCCACCGTGGGCTACATCTACATGCTCAAGCTCTCCCACCTGGTGGACGACAAGATTCACGCGCGCTCCATCGGGCCGTACTCGCTCATCACCCAGCAGCCGCTGGGCGGCAAAGCGCAGTTCGGCGGGCAGCGCTTCGGAGAGATGGAAGTGTGGGCGCTCGAAGCCTACGGCGCCGCCTACATCCTGCAGGAGCTGCTCACTGCCAAGTCCGACGACGTCTACGGCCGCACCCGGATCTACGAGGCCATCGTCAAGGGCGAGGCGGCCATCGAGCCGGGCGTGCCGGAATCGTTCAACGTGCTCATTCGTGAACTGCAGTCGCTGTGCCTCGATGTGGAGCTGATTAAGCTGGGTGACGGTCACGGCCCGAAGGATGCGAAGAAGCAGCCCGTGCCCGAGCTGGCGGCAGCCGATTAAGAACCAGCCCTGAGCCGTTAGCTCCTGGCTTTTAGCCGGGGGCTGCGGCCAGGGCGAAAAGAGATTGGAAGTTCAGAGCGTCGCATATTATGGCGGCGCGAAAACGGAACCCGAAGAAACACGGCCGAAGCTAAAAGCTAATAGCTAACAGCTAGTAGCTGGCGACAGCCAAGGAGGAACACCTTGTACCGTTCCAGCCCGTTCGAAATGACCAGCCCCATTACCGACTTCGACGCCATCCGCATCTCGCTCGCGTCCCCGGAGAAGATCCGCAGTTGGTCCCATGGCGAAGTCACCAAACCGGAAACCATCAACTACCGCACCTTCAAGCCGGAGCGCGACGGCCTCTTCTGCGCGCGCATCTTCGGCCCGGTTACCGACTGGGAGTGCCTGTGCGGCAAGTACAAGCGCATGAAGCACCGCGGCGTCATCTGCGACAAGTGCGGCGTGGAAGTCACCGTCTCCAAGGTGCGGCGCGAGCGCCTCGGCCACATCGAGCTGGCGTCGCCCTGCTCGCACGTCTGGTTCTTCAAGGGCCTGCCCTCGCGCATCGGCCACCTGCTCGATATCTCCCTGCGCGACCTCGAGTCCGTGCTCTACTTCGAGAGCTACGTGGTCGTCGATCCCGGCGACGCGCCCGTCCGCGAGCGCGAGATCATCAAGGACGAGACCAAGTTCCGCGAGATCGACCAGCAGTTCCGCCCCACCGGCTTCAAAGGCATGATGGGCGCCGAGGCCATCAAGGAACTCCTCAAGCGCGTCAACATCGAGGAGCTCTCGGTCGAGCTGCGCGAGCGCATGAAGGCCGAGACCTCGCTGCAGAAGCGCCTCAAGTTCGCCAAGCGCCTCAAGGTCGTCGAAGCCTTCCGCAAGTCCGGCAACAAGCCGCAGTGGATGATCCTCGACGTGATCCCCGTGATCCCGCCCGAGCTTCGCCCGCTGGTGCCCCTGGACGGCGGCCGCTTCGCCACCTCCGACCTCAACGACCTCTACCGCCGCGTCATCAACCGCAACAACCGGTTGAAGAAGCTCATGGACCTGCACGCGCCCGAAGTCATCGTGCGCAACGAAAAACGCATGCTCCAGGAAGCCGTCGACGCCCTGTTCGATAACGGCCGTCGCGGCCGCGTCCTGCGCGGAGCCAACAAC
>JBAUGH010000277.1:0-7975 GCA_049679565.1 Acidobacteriaceae bacterium | reverse complement strand
GTGAAGCTGCGCAGCCACGGCCTGGAATCGGCGGACTGGCAGGTTTATCCCGCCACGCCCTGGAATTATGCGTTGGATATTGACGCGAACAATCCGGCTCCCGCGATTCAGGTAGCGGAGTCGCCGGTTGGCGAAAGGCCTTTCTCGAGGCGGCACACCCCGATACGGCTGCGTGTACCTGCTAAACAGGTTGCCTCCTGGGAAGCCGTTGACGGAGCGGCGAATCCGTTGCCA
Source organism: Acidobacteriaceae bacterium (assembly GCA_049679565.1). Taxonomy (GTDB): domain Bacteria; phylum Acidobacteriota; class Terriglobia; order Terriglobales; family Acidobacteriaceae; genus Palsa-343. The sequence continues at coordinate 7,741 of JBAUGH010000277.1, read as the reverse complement.
GAGAGTCCGATCGTGGGCGAGGGGCTGAACGAAACGGTCACACTGGTTCCTTATGCTGCGGCCAAACTTCGGGTCACCGCGTTTCCGTGGTTGAAGCAGTGATTACCATGGCCAGCGCGTGTCCACAGGCGCTTCCACGATGTGAGTTCCACAGGGGAAGCCGGGGAAGGGCTCGTTGGGCCTCTCGAACCTGGAGCCACGCGGTGAAAGCCCTGCGGTCTGCGGAACAGTCCCCGGTAGCAGCCTCATCTCAACTGCGGGCGACCGTAGCCTTCCCTGATCGACTGCCGGAACGGTGAATCCATCGCTGTTACCGATCGGGCATCGTCCCGTCTCGTTCGTCAGCTTTTGCGGTACTGCCGCCGCCAGAGAAGCGGCCCCTTCACATCCCCCGTGCCCAAAGTTCAAGGAGGCGCGCAACCGGGTCGCCCTGTTCATGCGGCTTCGAAAAAGCCCACATGAACCGGAAGAAATCTACGGGATCCGATCCCGCCGAGAGGGAGCTGGCTCTGTGCGCTGGGTTTGCAAATTAGGCAGAATTTTGCCTTGACACCTCAACAGATTATCGTTTATAGATTATCGGAAATCTAAACGACCCTTAATTTCGCTCTCAAAGCGTTAGGGATCAATTTGGCGCGCACTCTCGCCGCAGGCGAAGGCGTCAGCGCCCACATGGCGAAGAGCTCGTTTTTCAGGGAGGCAGAAATGAAAGAAAAGAGCTGGAAAATCCTCGGTGTAGTCGCACTCATGCTTCTCGTTTTCGGAACCAGGTGCCACGCGCAGTTCAACGCCGGGGTTCAGGGAACTGTGCAGGACCCAAAAGGGAGCGTCGTTCCTGATGCCACCGTTACTCTGGTCAATGCCAGCACCGGGATTACTCAAAAGGCGGTCACCAGTGAGAGCGGCGTCTATCGTTTCGCCAGCCTGGCAGCAGGAAACTATACCGTATCGACGAGCGTGGAGGGATTTGCGCGGGTCGCGGTCGCGATCGTTCTGACCACTGACCAGCTCCTGAACGTTCCGCTGAATCTGACCGTAGCGGCCGCGACATCGACTGTGACCGTCACATCCGAGGCTCCGCTGCTCGATACATCCGACAGCCGCTTCGAGGAAACGCTCAACACCACTGCCCTTTCAGATCTGCCGTTACCCGGTCGCAATCCCACCAATGTGCTCACGGTGGCCCCGGGAGTAACCGGCCTGGGGGGCCAGTCATCGCCGGGGGCAAGCACCTCCACCAATTTCGCACCGGAAAACTGGGTGAATGCGAGCGCCAACGGGCGTGGCGCCAACGGCAATCTTTTCATTGTGGACGATATGGATATCACCAGCTTCATTCGTCCAGGTGTCCTGAACCTGACGCCAAACGCCGATTCCCTGCAGGAAGTCAGTGTCCAGACCAACACCTACACCGTCGATTATGGCCGGTCCAGTTCAATCCAGACGGTCATGTCTACCAAAGCCGGAACCAACCAGTTTCACGGCTTAGCCAGCGACTATTATCAATCGCAATTGTTGCAGGCGCGTGGCGAATATGGGATACCGTCCGGGACACCGCTACCTTCTTATCACATCAGTAACTTCTCCTTTGCGTTAGGCGGGCCGGTCTTTCCCCATCATCAATTCTTCTTCTTCGCCGGCTACGAGCCTTACTATTCGATCGGCTCGAGCGGCGCGTCGCTCCAAACCTACGAGGATCCTGCGTTTGTCAAGTTTGCTCAATCGGTGCAGCCGAATACGGGTGAAACGCAACTGATGGTCAAATATCCTGCAAGCAACGCGACGACCGTCGGGGTAAACGCTACCGCTGGGCAATTGTGGAGCAATACGCTGCCAGCCGGCAGTCAGGCATCGTGCCTGGCCGGTACGGGAAACCTGGGCGCCGCCTATGACAACATTCCCTGCAGCACGCCGGTGTTCGACAGCGGGCGCTTCGACCCTTCAAGTCCCTACAACGCCAAGCAGTACAACATTCGCCTCGATAAGTACTACAAAAAAGACCGTCTTTACGGCAACTTCTACAGGACTACGGCCGACACCGGAGGGCCCAACATTCGACCGGCATTCGACACCACCAGTGCCTTCTATGTCTTTAACATCCAGGCAAATGAGACTCATACGTTTTCGTCCAATATGTTAAACGAGGCGATTTTCAGTTATTCCAGGATTGAGGGTATCCAGCCTAATAACGGCCTTTTCACTGTGCCGATTATCAGCGTGACTAACCTGGGTAACGGCTTTGGCGACGGATTCGCCGACGGAGATTACATCCAGCACAGCTATCACTGGCGCGATGTTCTCACCAGAATCGTCGGATCGCATGCCATTAAGGCGGGCTTCGACGTGTGGAGAGGCGACGATGACGTCTTCTTCCAGGGTCCCGACGGCCAGCCAAGCCTGTCCTATACCAACATGATCAACTTTATCAACGACGACATCTACTCGGAAAGCGGCCTTTCCTACAACATAGTGACAGGTAAGCCCACCCCATATACCTACGGATACAAGGCCACGACGCTCGGCATGTTTGTCGAGGATTCATGGAAGGTTAACCGCAACCTGACCATTAACTATGGCATCCGTTACGACAATAATGGAAATCCATATGTCGACTCAGCCCTGCCAGGATCGAGCTTCCCCGATGCGCCCAAGAATGTAATCTCGAACATGACTCTGGGTTCCGGATCGAACTTCGCGTCGCAGATTGCGAATGGAGTCTTTAAGGTCCAGCCGAATGTCTACCCCTCAGACCGCAACTGGATATTCTCCCCGCGCGGCGGTTTCGCATACGATCCACTTGGAAATGAGAAATGGGTCATACGAGGTGGTATTGGACTGTTTCATGATTTGCCGACGCTGGGGAACCAGGAGAACCTCCTGGGGAACAATGCGCCCGGACCCACGGTGCCGACGTTCTTTAGTAACGGGTCGACCGCGCCCCCGGTCTTCAGCCTGGGGACACAGAATCACTATCCGTTTGGGTTTACCTACCCGGCGTTTGTGGGGACTCCGTTAGACTCCGCGGGTGGCATTATTGGCTCGAACATCTCGATGGGCGCAGTCCAACAGAACCTGCCCATTGAGAACACCGTGTCCTGGTCGGCCGCCGTAGAGCGACAGCTGACATCCAACATGACCGCGAGTTTCGGATACTCCGGGACGCATTCATCCGATGTGTTGATTGTGGGCGGCAACACGGGCGACACGAGCTATGACGTGGACGTGAACCTTTCACCCGGAGACCTGATTCGGCACCCGGCGTTCGGTTCAAGCGGTGTATGGACCGGCGATGGGATTCAGACGCGCCTCAATCCAAGCTTCGGTCATATCAACTACGAATTCAGCGGCGCCCGGGCGAACTACTATGCGCTGATCGCGGCGGTGAGCGGTCGCTTCGGCAGACATGGATTCCTCACCGCTTCTTATACACATTCTGCCTCCAGGGATGACTCAGCCAATTATCCCGACGGGTATACGGGCGCCGGCGACGGGGTCAACTATAACGTTAGCCAGTTCTACAGTCCATCGACCTGGGATGTTCCGAATCGGGTGTCGATGGGATCGAGCTACGACATTCCCGGTCTGACTGGAGAGAACGGATTCGTCAGGAGGTTGACCACGGGTTTCAATCTCGCCTCAACTCTTATCCTGCAGTCCGGAAACCCGTTTTATGTTACCAGCCAGAATCCCCTTGCTCTCATCGACACTACGGGCGTAACCGTCACAGCCGCAAATTATGCAAGCGAGTTGGCGGCCGGGAACATTACTTACGCTCCCAACAGTGGCAACTACTCTGCCGATGGAGACAATGGCAGTGATGTTCCGAATGTGGTTAACTACAAGCAAAAGCACGATCGCAAGTCGTATGAATACACGGGTGTGGTTGATTCGGGAATCTTCACTCACGCTCAATTTGCAGTGCCGACGTTCAGTGCCGGGGGAGTGGAAGGCAACGAGAAGATGGATTCATTTCGCAACCCCGGATACGCGGACGTAGATCTCACCGCGAGGAAGGCGACAGCTATCACAGAGGGCATCAGTCTCCAGTTTCGCGTGGATATCTTTAACCTTTTCAACCGGGTCAATCTGAACGGCGTAGATTCCAATTTCAATGACACCAGCCCGAGCTTCGGAACGACCAACAGCACTTTGCCGCCTCGATACCTGCAGCTGGGCGCTAAAGTAACGTTTTAGCCAAAAGGTGGAGTGACCGACAGCTCTTTGCAGAAATACCGGCCTAACCGACTTCGGTGTCACCGGACCGGTTAGGCCGGCTAAAACGAAGGCTGAAGTTGCCCTGGGAGAGCCGATCCCCCGTTCGATAAGGTCGGCTCCGTCATACCCCGTCAGTGGCGAGGGTTTATGATACTGACGGCGGGGAGTGAGTCGATGTTTCTTCCACTCTTCTGATGTCTGCCGGGGGTTGCAGCTCCATCGAAGGGGTTGGGGGGTCTGGTTGACGAGGCGGGGAAGAACAATCGAACGCAATCAATTCGGAGTTTCGGTCAGTCTTCCATGAAGCGTCAAACCCACTACTATCTGATGTTGTGTCTCATGTTGGCATCGGTCCGCTTTTGTCTTTCGCAAAACCAGAATTCCCAGGATGAGGTTCAGAGAATCTCCGGCGCGTTGCGAAGCGGCGCTTTCAAGCAGGCGTTGACGTTGAGTCAGGCGGCGTTGGCGAAGCGTTCGGGTGATGTCAGAATCTGGACTCTCGAGGGGATGGCCCAGGCAGGCATGGGGAATCCTGCGTCGGCGTCGTTGGCGTATCAGCATGCATTGAATCTTGTACCGACCTATCTGCCGGCGCTCGAGGGAGCGGCTCAGTCCGAATTTCAAATGGGCCATGACGCCGCGAGGCCTTTCCTTCTGAAGGTGTTGCTGCAGATCCCGGAAGATCCTACCTCTCACGCTATGCTGGGCGTCCTTGATTACAGAAGGGGGAGATGCGCCGATGCTGTCACGAATTTTGGTGAGGGCGCCGCGGCAATTGCCACGCAGCCGGTGGCTCTCACGCAATACGGAATCTGCCTGGCTGTTTTAAAGCGCGATCAGGACGCGGTTTCCATATTCGCACAGGCTCTTGCGCTGGATCCTGCGAAGAGAGAGGCTCGGTACAATCTCGCGCTCGCGCAGTGGAACACGCACGATGGGAAGGGAGCACTTGCAACGCTCCAGCCGCTGGCGGACGAAAGCCCTGTTGATGAAAGCGGGGCGGTTCTTGCTGCCGAAATCCTTGAGTCGCAGGACGACACGGGGCACGCTGTAGAACTCCTGCGTAAGGTTATCCTTGCGAACCCGAAGGATGTGGATGCTTATCTACAGTTCGCGGTTCTATCGTTCGATCATGAGTCGCCGCAAGTGGGGGTCGACATCCTGAACGCCGGCCTGACCGAATTGCCGAGGGAGCCGAAGCTCCTTCTGGTTCGAGGAATATTGCTGACGCAGCTCGGCGACTTTGCTCGGGCGGCAGAAGATTTCGAGGCAGCGGGTCAGATCGATCCGGAACTCTCATTCCTTGGAGTCGCAAAAGGGCTGGTGGAGCAGCAGCAGCACCAATCGGGAGAAGCGTTGGCGGAGTTCCGTGCTGCTGTCAAAGCTCACCCGGAAGACGGATACGCACAATACCTGCTTGCGGAGGCATTGGCAGAGACAGGTAGCCGCAAGGGAAGTCCCGAGTACGGGGAGGAGGTTAAGGCTGCCACGCGCGCTGGTCAACTCGATCCGCGACTGGTTGCAGCCCATGATCTGCTCAGTTCAATTTATTTTCAGAATGGACAGACCGATCTGGCTATCAGGCAAAGTCGTGAAGCGCTGGAGTTGGACTCCAGCGATCAACAGGCTATCTACCATTTGATCTTGTCGCTGCGCAAGACAGACCAGAAGGATCAAATCCCCGCGCTTCTGAAGCGCCTCGTGGAACTTCGCGCGAATTCTCAATCCGATGAGGCTGCATCGACCAGGAGCTACCGACTCTACGAAACCGCGACTCCGAAAGTCTCAGCTTCGCGGTCGACGCCATGAGGACGCGATCCGGCAGTGGGGTTTGAGCGGGGGGACTCGCCCTGGGGCGACCGGCAACGCCTTTCGGATCCTGCTTAAACGATCCATCCGTTGTAAAAAGTTCCGTTCAGCTCATCAGGCGCTTGCTGGCTTACGGTAAAGCCACGGCGCGTAGTAATCCATCACCTGCACGCGGGCATGCGATCCCAGTACGTTGAGCGCCGTGTGCAACATTTCCGGATCACCGACGTTATTGATCATCATGTCGTAATGGCAGGGGATCACGACTTCCGGCTCAATCTCCTGAACGATGTGCGCAGCATGCATCGGTGACAGGTTATGAAAGCCGCCGTTGATACAAATGGAACAAATATCCACTTTGTGCGGCAGCAGCGATCCGAGGAGTGCACACTCTCCCGTATCGCCGGAATTGTAGAACGTGATGCCATTCGCAAACCGGAACAGAAGCCCGATATGATTCAGATCCGTTCCATCCGTGGGCAGCGCGAACGTCCCCTTCAGATCAAGCCCGCCGCCCAGGGGCAGGACCTGATTCGGATGCAGCAGCCGACATGTGGATTTCGGAACTTCGCACATCCGATAACGCTCAACCGACTCCCAGGGTCCCACAAACTGCATGGTGTCCTTCCGTTTGAGACGGCGGATCGTTTCCGGGTCGGCATGATCGTCATGGGAGTGAGTCGTGCAGAAGACGTCCACGTCAAGATCTTCGGGCTCGATAAACACCGGCAACTGGCGATCCAGCCGAAATGGCAAATGGATGAATCGTTCCGCACAGCTGTTTGTCAGATAAAGATCGATTCCGACCAGTGGGCTTCCCTGCGCCTTCAGCAGAAAACCGTTCTGTCCCAGGAACCAAATGGCCAGGCTATCCTCGGGAACGGTGAACGCTCGAATCGCCTGCATATAGGCGCGGCTCGACATGCGGGTTGGCACCACCATTTCCACTGGCGCCTGTCGGTTGTAGGGATCATTCCGGCTGAATACGTAACGCGGCGCAGAGTGCATAGAGAGCCCTTGTACATCGGCTATGAAGTCGACACAATACCTTATTTTTCGGCGCGCCGAACTGGCCGGCGGCCGCTTGTGCGGGCTCGAGGATGATCATCCCGTATTCAGGGTGCCCCAAACCGGGCCGAACCGGTCGCAAGAGTTGAACTGCGCTTCGAGCACGGCCAAATGAGTTGACAAGCGGAACCTGCCGTCCGCCGAATGAACGACATACGTATCTTCCCCGGGGAGAGGGATCCGTCGCCCTCCCGGCTGATCGCCCTACCCAATACCCAGCTTCTTCTGCATGTCCTCCAGCGAGATCCCCTTCGTCTCGGGGAACAGGAACAAGACCACGAAGAACTGCACGACCATCATGATTGAAAAGAAACCGAACGGCACTGCTGCCGAATGCGCGCTCAGCAGCGGGAAGATCCACGAGAGCACCGCCGTCATGAACCAGTGGGTGAAACTCCCCAGGCTCTGGCCTTTTGCCCGCACCGCATTCGGGAAAATTTCGCTGATGTAAACCCAGATGCATGCGCCCTGGGAGAACGCGAAAAACGCAATGTACCCGATAAGCGGCCAGATGAGCATGTGCTCGTATTTCCCGGTGTGGAAGACATAGCAAACGGTCGCCAGACAAACAGAGGTCCCTACCGAACCCGTCAGCAACATCGTTTTCCGCCCCAGTTTGTCGATGACGATCATGGCGATGGTTGTGAAC
>JBAUGH010000276.1:0-10205 GCA_049679565.1 Acidobacteriaceae bacterium | reverse complement strand
GATCCGATGCGGCTGAACGCGGGCACGCAGAATTTCGAGATCACCAACGTGCACCCGGGAGAGTTTTCGAAGCAGCTGGATCTGATCGTGACCTGCAACGCCCCGCCGAATCAGAATCTGATTCAGTCGCGCGAAGAGGTGACGGCGGTGATGCGGGCGCTGCTCCAGCAGCATCCTGGCCTGGCGCAGGCCTTCCACGGGCTGTGGGTGTACGCTGCGGTTCCGGGCAGTAATGTGTCGCCGTTTGCTCTGGAGTTGCCCATCGATCAGATTCAAGGCTCCGGCACCGCCGCGGAACCGCACACCTAACCCGCGATCCACTCACGAAGGCAGGAAAGCAAGTTCCGAGCATGGCCAGTCAGGAAAAATCACTGAGTACAGCGATCGAGCAGCGGCGATCCACGCCGAGCTTCGACGGCACGCCGGTTCCGGATGAGGATGTAAAGAAGATCCTGAACGCCGGGCTGGAATCGCCGAGCGGCTACAATCTGCAGCCGTGGCGGTTCATCGTGGTGCGCACGCCGGAGCAGCGGCGGAAGCTGCGGGCAGCCAGCTTCAACCAGGCTCATGTGGAAGAGGCCCCGCTGGTCATCGCGGCCTGCGCGGACAAGGACGGCTGGCGCACGGACATGGAAGAGATGATCCGCATGGGCCGGGAGCGCGGCATGACCGAGAACTACGCGGAACTGGCGCGGCCCAGCATCGAGCAGGTTCTGGGGAAACACCCCAACCTGAGCGCGTGGCTCAACCGCCAGGTGATGGTGGCTTTCACCACCATGATGTGGATGGCCGAAGTTCTGGGCTACGACACGGCGGCTGTGGAAGGCTTCGAGCCGGAAAAGGTGGTGGAGGCGCTGAACCTGCCACTCAGCTACGAGGTGGTTTCGCTACTGGCAGTTGGCCGCCTGCAGGGGCCGGATAAATACTACGGCGGCCGCTTCAGCATGCGGCGCACTGTCTTCGACGAAGAATACGGCAACCCGACCAAGCTGGCATGAAGAGTCTGCGGGTCGCAGGTTCCCGGCTGCAGAGAACAACAGGCCGCGATGCGGCGTGAGTATCCTGACGCTCCCATTGCCGGGGTGGGCGCGGTGATTGTGCGCAGCGGCGCCGGGGGCGAACCCGAGGTGCTGCTGGTGCGGCGCGCGCACGAGCCGCTGAAGGGCGAGTGGTCGCTGCCGGGCGGCGCGGTCGAGGTGGGCGAGACGCTTCAGGAGGCGATCGGCCGCGAGGTTCTGGAAGAGACGGGGCTGGTCATCGAGACGGTCGAGGTGGTCGAGGCCTTCGATCGCATCTCGCGCGATCCTGACGGCCGGGTTCGCTTCCACTACGTGCTGGTCGATTTTCTCTGCCGGGTGAAAGGCGGCAGCCTCGCCTGCGCCAGCGATGCTTTGGAAGCTCGCTGGGCCGGGCCGGGCGATCTGGAGGGCCTGACGCCCAAAACCGTTGAGGTCATCCGCAAGGCCTGGCGGATGGCATCTTAGCCAAAAGGGGAGAAGCACAGCCTCATGGCAACCGCAGCACGCGCACCCGAGCGGACCCGGCACCGGGGAAGGCGGGCGCTTTTGCGGGGACTCGTCGGGTTCCTGGTTCTGCTGGTCGCTCTCCTGGTCTACGCGTTTGTGGAGCCGCTCACGGTCCTGGTGGCCGCGGCCCAGGTGCGGCTCTTCTTCGCGGGGATTCACAGCGAGACCACCGACATTCCCTATGCGGGCCACCCTACGCGGATTCACTACTACGCGGGCGGGTCGGGATCCCCGGTGGTTCTGGTGCACGGGCTCGGAGGCCGCGCCGAAGACTGGGTGAACCTGATGCCGCCGCTGGTGCGCGATCATCATCGCGTGTACGCGCTCGATCTGCCCGGCTACGGCCGCTCCGACTGGCCGACCGATGCGCACTATTCGATTGCCGAGCAGGCCGGCGCGGTCGAGTCCTTCATGAACAACCGCCGGCTTGATCATGCAGACCTGGGCGGATGGTCGATGGGCGGATGGATCGCCATGCGCGTGGCGCTCGCCGAGCCACAGAGAATTCGCCGGCTGATGATCTTCGACAGCGCCGGGACACGTTTCGACGTGGGCTTCGATCCCGCGCTCTTCGAGCCGGACACGCCGGCGAAGCTGCAGGCGCTCGACAACCTTCTGATGGCCGGCCCGGCGCCGCATGTTCCGGGATTCATCCAGCGCGCCGTTTTCCGCTTCGTGAAGAAACACGGCTGGGTGGTGCGCCGCAATATGGATTCGCTGCTGACCGGCGCGGATCTGCTCACGGCGCAGGATCTGAGTCAGCTGAAAATGCCGATGCTGATCGTCTGGGGCAAAGAGGATCACCTGATCCCGCTCGCGGTCGGCGAACAGATTCACAAAGACGTGCCGCAGTCGGAGCTGGAGATCTTCGACGGCTGCGGTCATCTGGCGGCGGGGCAGTGCGCGGCGAAAGTGGCCCCGGTGGTGAAAGGTTTCCTCGACGAAGCGGCGCCGATTCCGGGACGCACGGCGGAGATTTTAGAGAAGACTCACTGATGCGAGGCTGGCTGCCGGATCTGTTGCTGCAGCTGGTCGCAGAAGTTTCGGTAGTGGCGGACGTAGCGGAAATCTTCAAACAGGGTGCTGGCGGCGAGCAGCAAAAAAACCAGCAGGATCCAGCGGCTGCGCTTGTCTGGATAGCGGCCCATCTGCCGGAAGCAAATGGAAATCAAAAACGCGGCCAGCGTTGCCAGGACTGTCAGCGGCGCCAGGCGGTTGCAGTCGATCACGGGCTGCAGGATCATCCACGCCGACGCGCACGCGGCCAGCAGGGTCATGAACCCGGTGACGTAAATGACGTTTCGCCTGGACGGATGAGGTTCCGTAGCCGCTGGTTTTACCTCCAATCTGTCACCTGTAGCCTGCTCTTCAAAATCCGCCTTTGCCGATATGCATATTGGCCGGGCGCTGGCCGCGCGGCGGAGTTTGCCGGCGGGTGTTATTCACGAGAAAGCGCATTAGAAACCGCCTTTGCCGATGTCCATATTGGCTGGTAATGGATTCCGCTCGTCGATGTACTCTTCGATGACTTTCTCCAGAAGGCCTTTGGCCTGGAGAATGAACTCGATGGCGTCGCGCGCGCCGCCGTGGCCGCCTTCGTGCGGCGTGATGTAATGCGCTGCGGCCTTCACCTGCTCGCGGGCGTTGGCGACGGCGACTGCGAATCCGCACTCGCGCATGACCGGCAGATCGATCACGTCGTCGCCGACGTAGCAAATCTCGTCGAGAGTGATGTTTTCTTTGGCCATGATCTCGCGCGTGGCCTGCATCTTGTACGCCTGGCCCATATAGACGTATTCGATGCGCAGATCGCGGGCGCGCAGGGCGACGGTTTCAGAGATGCGCTTGGTGATGATGGCCATCTTCATGCCGCCCAGCCGCGCCAGCGAGACCCCGGTGCCGTCGTGCGCGTTGAAGCCTTTGGCTTCCACCATGCTCTGCGAGGAAATGGCGTAGCCGCCCTTGCTTTCCATGGCGGCGACGTGGTCGGAGGTCGTGGCGCTGGGTCCTGCTGCGGGAAAGAGCCAGATGCCGCCGTCGGTGAGCACGCCGTCCACGTCGAAGATGATGAGCCTGATGCGGCGGGCGCGGTCCTCGGCGTCGGGTGTTGCATTGGACAGGGAAGATGAAGTCATATCTGCATTTTAAGGGTGCGACTCTTTGTTCCGGCGGGTTACCGGCGGCAACATGCCGGAGAAGGGAATAGACGCTGGCGGGCTAGAATAAACAGATGCACTCTCTGTCGAGGGCGGGGGCCATCTGCGCATGATGCGTCTCTGGCGCCTGCTGCGCTACACAGGCCACTATTGGCTGCAGGCGACGTCCGCCGTGGTTCTGGCTGCCGGCGTGGGTTTGCTCGACGCGTACCGGGTGCTGTTGATCGGACCCATCTTCGACAACGTGCTTCACCCCGGCGGATCCGCGACGCGCGCCAACAAGACGCAGTTGCTGGGATCGCTCGGCGATCGGTGGCATATTCACATCACCCCGGAGATGCTGGTGCCGTCGTTCCTGCACATCAAGAACGACTGGGGTGTGATCGCCTTCGCGTTTGTGGCGGCGACGCTGCTGAAAGGCATCTGCGACTACGCGGGAACGTATCTGGCGAATTACGCCGGCTTCGGCATGATCACCGACATGCGCGACGATCTGTACGAAGCGATCCTGCGCCGCTCGGTCTCCTTCTTCCAGAAACACACTACCGGCACGCTGCTGTCGGCGCTGATCAACGACATCGAGCGCGTGCAGTACGCGACCTCCACCATCCTCTCGGATTTTCTGCAGCAGATCTGCACGCTGATCTGCATGGTGGTGATCGTGATCGCGCTGGGCCACAAGCTGGCGTGGGTACTGCCCATCTTTGCCGTCATCGCTGCCTGGTCCATCATCCGGATCGGCCGCGATGTGCGGCGGACGACCCGGCGCGGCCAGGACAAGCTGGCCGATATCCAGAACATCCTGCACGAGACGATCACCGGCAACCGCATCGTGAAGGCCTTCAATATGGAGTTCTGGGAGCTGCTGCGTTTCCGCCAGGCGGCGCGGCGGCTGTTCCGCGCGAATCTGCGCTCGGTGCGCGCGCAGGCTATCACCTCGCCGCTGATGGACTTCATCGGCGCGGTGGCGATTGCTCTGCTGCTGTGGGTGGGGCGCAACCAGATTGGGCACGGCGCGATGCAGGAAGGCACCTTCTTCGCTTTCATTGTTGCGCTGTTTAAGCTTTACGATCCGATCCGCAGGTTCGGGACGTACTACAACAACTTCCAGCAGGCGGCGGGCGCTTCTGCGGCCATCTTCGATTTCATGGACGATCAGGACGAGGTGCCGGAGGCGAAGCACCCGAAGGCGCTCAAAGGATTCAAAGACAGCATCGCGCTGGAAGACGTCAGCTTCCATTACCACGAGGGCGAAGGCGAGGGGCCGCAGGTGGTGCTGAGCGGCATCAACCTCACCATCCACCGGGGCGAGGTGGTGGCGGTGGTGGGGCCGAGCGGCGCGGGCAAATCGACGCTGGTGAATCTGATTCCGCGCTTCTTCGATGTAACCGAAGGGCGCATCCTGGTGGACGGCATCGACGTTCGCCAGGTGAGTCTCGCATCGCTGCGCGCGCAGATCGGCAAGGTGACGCAGGAGACCATCCTGTTCAACGACACGGTGCGCAACAATATCGCCTACGGCCAGCCGGACGTCGCGTTCGATCGGGTGCTGGAAGCGGCGAAGGCGGCGCTGGCCCACGACTTCATCGAGCGGATGCCGGACGGTTACGACACCGTGATCGGCGAGAAGGGCTTTCGACTTTCCGGCGGCGAGCGGCAGCGGCTGGCCATTGCGCGCGCCATCCTGAAGAATGCGCCGGTGCTCATTCTCGACGAGGCAACCTCGGCGCTCGACTCGGAGAGCGAGTCGCTGGTGCAGGTGGCGCTGGCCAATCTGATGGCGGGGCGCACGGTCATCGTGATCGCCCACAGGCTTTCGACGGTCCGCCGCGCGACCCGCATCGTGGTGCTGGAGAGCGGCAGAATCACCGCGATCGGATCGCACGAAGAGTTACTCCAGACATCGCCCACCTATCAGAAGCTTCATCGGCTGCAGTTTATGGATATGGGCGAGAATGGCAACGGCAACGGTGCGGAGAAGGGTGCTGGGCCAGCGGCGCCGGCCGATGAGCCCCCTCTGGCGGCCCTCACAGGAAGAACGGAGCGGTGAACCAACCACGATGAGCGATGCCAGGCAGCCGGTGTTTTCCATGACAGGATTTGCGCGCGTCGCCGGGCGCGTTTCGGAGACCCTGGGCTTTTCCCTGAGCCTGAAGAGCGTGAATCACCGCTTCCTCGATCTGCACATGCGGCTGCCGCAGGGCACCGAGGGCCTGGAGATGCAGCTGCGCCGGGTTCTGAAAGAGAAGCTGCGCCGCGGCCACGTTGAAGTTACGCTGAGCCTCGAGCGCACGCAGAAAACCGAAGCCGGGTACGATCGCGCGCTGGTGGCGGCCTATCTGGAAGCGTTTCACGCGGCGGCGACGGAGCACGGTCTGATTGTGGAGCCGGATCTGAACTCGATCTTCCGCATTCCGGGGGTGCTGATGTCCGAGGCGCGCAACAACGACGAAGATCTGCGCGGCCTGGAAGAAGCCGCGCTGCGCGAAAGCGACGGGCTGATCGCGGCCCTCGAAACCATGCGCGCCCAGGAGGGCGCGGCGCTGGCCGCCGAGCTGCGCGCCGGCATGGAACGGCTGCGGGCGATGGTGGATGAAGCGGCGCTGCTGCGCGACAACGTTCAGCAGGCCTATGTGGAGCGGCTCAACCAGCGCATGAAAGCGGTGCTTGACGGCGGCTTCGATCAGGACCGCATTCTGCAGGAAGCGGCGCTGATTGCCGAGCGCAGCGATGTGGACGAAGAAGTGACGCGCCTGCGGACCCACATCGATCACTTCATCGATCTGATCGATCAGGGCGGGGAAGTGGGCAAGAAGCTGGACTTCCTGCTGCAGGAAATGAATCGCGAGGCCAACACGCTGCTGTCGAAAACCAGCGGCGTGGCGGGCAACGGGACGCGCATCACCGAGGCCGGGCTGGGGATGAAGTCGGAGATCGAGAGGGCGCGCGAGCAGGTGCAGAACCTGGAGTAGACAATCTGGAGTATTGACAGGAGAAAGGCCGCTTGGCAGGGATTCTCTTTATTATTTCGGCGCCCTCGGGATCGGGCAAGTCGACCATCGTGAACCAGCTCCGCTCACTGGTGAGCGGGCTGGAGTTTTCCGTTTCATGGACCACGCGCGGCCCGCGGGGATCGGAGCAGGAATCGCGCGAGTACCACTTCACCACCCGCGAGCAATTCGAGGAGATGATCGGCAAGGGGGAGTTCCTCGAATATGCCGAGGTTTTCGGCAACTATTACGGCACGGCGAAGAGCACGCTGAAGGAAGCGTTCGCTCAGGATCGCGATCTGCTGCTGGACATCGACGTGCAGGGGGCGGCGCAGGTGCGTGCGAAGATGCCCGATGCGGTCACCATTTTCCTGATGCCGCCCTCGCCGGAAGTTCTGGCCACACGCTTGAGGAACCGCAGCCGCGCGGAAGGCGCTGTGCGGGAGGAGGATATCGAGCGGCGCCTGGCCAAGGCCCGGCAGGAGATTGAGAATTACCGGGAATATGGTTATATTCTCGTCAACGATATTCTGGATCGTGCGGTGGAGGAGATGGTCGCGATTGTCGCCGCCGAGCGCATCGGGCGGGAAGGCATGCGGGCGACCAGGCTGGCGGATGACGCCCGGGTACTGGAGATTGCCGAGCATTGCCGGCAGGCGAATTCCGAAGCGCGGGTCCGGCCGGTGCTCGAAGCCTTTGGAGTCGGGACGCCGGCGGCGCAGTGAGCGGATTTTGAGAAGCAGTTTTCGGAGGTACAGGGATGAGCATCGAGCGCGATTACGACAGCAATTTCCGTTATGTGCTGGTGGCGGCGCGGCGTGCGCGGCAACTGCAGAATGGAGCGGAGCCGCTGGTGCCCACCCGTTCGCGCAAGGCCTGCCGCGTGGCCCAGGAAGAGATTGCCGCCGGCAAGATCGCCTACGTGAAGACGGAGGATGCTCCAACCGTGCGCCCCGAGATCGACGCTCCGGATATTCCCAAGTTCGCGCCGTAAGCGGTCCCTGGCCTTCATCACCTGAGACCCTGCGCGCGCGCACGGGATAGAATCGCCTTATGAAAGTCACGGTTGGCGTTTCCGGGGGCATCGCTGCCTATAAGTCCGCGGAGCTGGTCCGCGATCTGCAGAAGCAGGCGCTGGATGTGCACGTGGTCATGACCCAGGCGGCGCAGCGCTTCGTGCAGCCGCTCACCTTCGCCGCGCTCACCGGACACAAAGTGATTACCGGCCTCTGGACGCCGGCCGGCGCCGATCCCGGCGATGCTGCATCGGCGATCGAGCACATTGACGCTGCGCAGACCAGCGACGCGCTGATCGTCGCGCCTGCGACGGCCGACATCCTCGCGAAGTTTGCGCACGGGATCGCCGACGATTTCCTGACCACCATGTATCTGGCGACGATGGCGCCGGTCATCGTCGCTCCGGCGATGAACGTGAACATGTGGCAGCACGCCGCTACGCAGGCGAACCTCGAAGTTCTGGCGAGCCGTAACGTGCGCATTGTCGCGCCGGAAAGCGGCTACCTGGCGTGTGGCATGGTCGGCGCGGGGCGGCTGGCGGAAAACGAGGCCATCGTGGAAGCGGTGCTGAGCGTGCTGCATCACCGCAACGATCTGGCCGGCGAAACCGTTCTCATCACCGCAGGCGGTACGCGTGAGGCGCTCGATCCGGTACGCTTCCTCGGCAATCGATCCAGCGGCAAGATGGGCTATGCTCTGGCCGAAGCCGCGCAGCGGCGCGGGGCCCGCGTGATTCTGGTGACCGCGCCCACTGCGCTGCGCGTGCCGGCGGGCTGCGAAGTCATTTCCGTTGTCACGACCGAAGAGATGCGCAAGGCGGTGTTGGGCCGCCTCGACCAGGCGACCATGGTCATCAAGGCGGCGGCCGTGGCCGATTACCGCCCGCGGGTGCAGGCCGACCAGAAACTCCGCCGCAAAGGCCCTCTGCATCTGGATCTGGAGCCGACCGAGGACATCCTGGCTGAAGTGGTGGAGCGGCGCCGCCCCGGCATGCTCATCGTGGGATTCGCAGCCGAGACGGAGGACGTCGTGGCGCACGGCCGCGACAAGTTGCTGCGCAAGGGCGCAGATGCGATCGTGCTGAACGACGTCTCGCGGGAGGGTTTGGGCTTCGACTCCGACCGCAACGCCGTCACCTTCCTCACCCTCGACCGGGCTATCGACCTGCCGGAGATGAGCAAGCGCGAGCTGGCCGATCATGTGCTCGACGAGATCCTCGCCCTGCGGCGCCCACGCCAGCTGCTGGCGGAATCGGACACGGAAGTCTCGGTGGCTCCGGGATCGCGGAAACCGGGAGACTGAGTTGCCGCCGAAACTTGCTCCGGAACTCGAAGAAGCGATGCGCGCGAGAATCGGCTATTTTCGCGATCTGGGCGTGTTCGACTTTTACCGCCGCGCCTCCGCGAGCGGCGGCGGAATTGTAACCGCAGCCGATACAGAACCTGCTGTTGAATCCCATTCTGACGCCGCTCCGGAGACCTCTGCGATGCGATCTGCCCCGTCCCTGCCGGTTCTTGCCGACTCCCCCAAACCCGTGAAGCCGAAGGATCGCGCCGCGGCCCTCCAGGCTATTCGCGACGACATCGGCGAATGCACCCGCTGTGCGCTCTCCGGTGGCCGCAACAAAATCGTCTTCGGCGACGGCGACCCCAACGCGCGCCTCATGTTTGTGGGCGAGGGGCCGGGCGCGGACGAGGACGCGCAGGGGCTGCCTTTTGTGGGCCGCGCCGGGCAGCTGCTCAACAACATGATCACGGCCATGGGGCTCAGCCGCGATCAGGTCTACATCGCCAACATCGTGAAATGCCGGCCCCCGCAGAATCGCGTGCCCGAACCGGAAGAAGCGCACACCTGCGAGCCGTTCCTCTTCCGCCAGATCGACGTGATCCGGCCCGAGGTGATCGTCGCCCTGGGTTCCACCGCGGCGACGTACCTGCTGGGCGCGAAGAGTCCGCTGAGCGCGCTGCGCGGGCGCATCCACAGGGCACGCGGAGTGAAGCTCATCGTCACCTACCACCCCGCCTATCTGCTGCGCGATCCGCGCCAGAAGAAGGAAGCGTGGGCCGATCTGCAACTGGCCATGGCGGAACTGGGATTGAAAGCGCCGCAGAAATAGCGGGGTTACCAGGGCAGAGCGTCGTTCATATGGAAGTAGCCGCCCGTCGGGCCGTTGTCCGGCAGCAGAGCGAGGCGAACGCCGGTCTTTGCCCCGTCGGGGATTTCCATCGGCGCGGCATCTGTGCCCATGTCGGTCTTCACCCAGCCAGGATGCGCGGAATTCACCTTGATCTTTGTGTCGCGCAGTTCGTGCGCGAGGTGAACGGTGAAGGAATTGAGCGCCGCCTTCGATGCGTCGTAGGCAAAGGCCTTGGCGTTGTAGATCGGCGAGGAGGGATCGGCGTGCAGCGTAAGCGATCCAAGAATGCTGGACAGGTTGACGATGCGCCCCGCCGGCGATTTGCGAATCAGCGGAAGCAGCTTCTGCGTAAGCTGGATGACG
Source organism: Acidobacteriaceae bacterium (assembly GCA_049679565.1). Taxonomy (GTDB): domain Bacteria; phylum Acidobacteriota; class Terriglobia; order Terriglobales; family Acidobacteriaceae; genus Palsa-343. Next base: position 16 of record JBAUGH010000276.1, on the reverse strand, counting down.
CCGAAGAAGTTGGTGT
>JBAUGH010000275.1:0-1976 GCA_049679565.1 Acidobacteriaceae bacterium | reverse complement strand
GTTGAGTTGTACGAAGGGGTTCTTGATGATGAGAAGGCGATCCGGGATTTCCTGCGTCGTGCGGTGGAGGTCACCCGCCGGCTGAAAAGCGAAAACCAATTCGAGCGTTGTCCTGCAATTCTCTCGGGCGCCGGATCCGCATGGTATGACGTGGTGGCCGAGGAGTTTTCCCGGGCAGAACTCGGCGACGATATCGAAATCGTTCTCCGTCCGGGCTGCTACCTTACGCATGACGTGGGCTCCTATCGTAAGGCGCAAACGAGAATTCTGGAAAGCAACTTCGTTGCACGTAAGATGCTCGAAGGTCTGCAGCCAGCTCTTCAGGTATGGGCGTACGTGCAGTCAATTCCGGAACCTGAGAAGGCCATCATCGCGCTCGGCAAGCGGGACGCGGCCTTCGATTCGGGCCTCCCGGTCCCGGGACTCCATTTCCGCCCGGGCAAAATGATCCCGCAAACAGCGCCGATCCACTGGACGCTCACCAGGATGATGGATCAGCACGCGTATATGCGCATTGCTGCCCAGGACGATCTTTGCGTGGGGGATATGATCGGCTTTGATATCTGTCACCCGTGCCTGACGTTCGACAAGTGGCGTACCTTATCCGTTCTCGACCCTCAGTATCGGGTTGTCGACATTTTTCAGACATTTTTCTAGTACTACTGTGTTATAAGTCTGATTCCTGTCTGAGAAAAATCCTGGTTCTGGAGGCCTTGCGGCAGTAACCTGGCCCCATGAGCATATCTTCGGGAGCGTCCGAGGCGAGGCAGCGGCGGCTGGACGCGTATCTGAACGAGTTAGCCCGAGCCGCCGGACATGCGGATCGCGCCGTGCCCATGCGGCTCTATTGCACCGGGCTGCTTCTGCCGGGCTAGCGCAAGTCGGTGGAGCCGATGGCCGCGCGTCTGGCGCCTGAGAACGTGCGGCGCATGCATCAGTCACTGCATCATGTTGTGTCCACGGCTGCCTGGAGCGATGAGATCCTGCTGCGGCGCGTGCGCGACTCTGTACTTCCGGCGATAACGAGGAAGGGTCCGGTCGTGGGCTGGATTATCGACGACACAGGGTTACCGAAGAAGGGCCGGCACTCGGTCGGCGTGACTCGCCAGTACTGTGGGCAAACCGGCAAGCAGGATAACTGCCAGGTCGCGGTCAGCCTGTCGGTAGCTACCTGGGAGGCCAGCCTGCCCGTCGCCTGGCGGCTGTATCTGCCGGAGATATGGGCCGGCGATGCGGAACGTCGGAAGAAGGCCGGAGTCCCTGAAGAGATCAGGTTCCGGACGAAGCTGGAAATTGCGCTCGATCAGATCCGCCAGGCCGTTCAGGACGGCATTGCGCAGGGCCCGGTATTGGCCGATCCCGCCTATGGCAACGACACCGGCTTTCGTGAGGAACTGACTGGCATGGAACTGGATTACGTGGTCGGCGTGCAGAGCACCACCACAGTATGGCCGCCCGGTACTGCGCCTCTGCCTCCCCCGGCGTGGAAGGGCGGTCGCGGACGTCCGGCGCAGCGGCTGCGCCGCGATGCGGAGCACGTGCCGGTTGCGGCGAAACATCTGGCGCTCTCCCTGCCCGCAAAGGCCTGGAAGAACGTCGCCTGGCGGGAGGGCGCGCAACGTCCTCTGCGCTCCCGCTTCGCTGCGGTCAGGGTTCGCGCTGCCCATCGCGATCACAAACTGCACCAGCCCCGGGCCGAGGAGTGGCTGCTGATCGAGTGGCCCCGCGACGAAGCTGCACCCCGCAAATACTGGCTGTCGAATCTGCCTGCGTCCATTCCGCTGCGCAAACTGGTGGCGCTCGCGAAGCAGCGCTGGATCATCGAGCGCGACTATCAGGAACTGAAACAGGAACTCGGTCTGGGCCACTTCGAAGGCCGCGGCTGGCGCGGCTTCCATCATCACGCCACTCTCGCGACCGCCGCCTATGGCTTCCTGGTGGCCGAGCGGAGTCGTGTTTACCCCGCGGCCCCCGCC
>JBAUGH010000274.1:0-4370 GCA_049679565.1 Acidobacteriaceae bacterium | reverse complement strand
TCGCGCAACAGGGCCAGCTGAGGCTCGCGCACCACGGCCACGCGCCGCTCGTTCCCACGGGCAATCTGAACCAGATGCACCGGCTTCACCCCTCTCTACTCGATCACATGAAATCGCTGCAGCGATTCCTCGTTCACGGTCAGGCCCAGCCCCGGCAGCGAGTCATCCAAATCAATGTGCCCGGCCTGGGGCACGGGCTCGCCGTCGAAGATGTACCAGAACAGCTCGTTTCCCACTTCCACATTCACTTTGGGGAAGAATTCGGCGATGGGTGAGTTCAGGCTGGCCATCACCACGTGGTAGTTATGCATTTGTCCCGCGTGCGGCACCACGGGAATCTGGAATGACTCGGCCAGCGCGCAGATTTTGCGCGCCTGGCTGATGCCGCCCACGCGATTGGTGTCGAACTGGATATAGTCCAGCGAATTGGTCTCCAGCAGCTCGCGGAATCCGAAGAGGGTGAACTCATGCTCGCCGCCGGCAATGGGAATCCGCCCATAACTCTTCAGTTCGCGGTAACCGCGGGTGTCATCGGGAATCACCGGCTCTTCCAGCCAGCGGAGGTTGAAGGGCTCCAGCCGGGGCAGCATGCGCTTCGCGTAGTCGAGCGTCCAGCCCATGTAGGCATCGGTCATCAGGTCGATGTCGTCGCCGATGACCTCCCGCACGGCGCGCACCAGCTCCACGTTCTTCCGCATGCCGGCGGCGCCGTCCATCGGCCCCCACCCAAAGCGCAGCTTCATCATGGTGTAGCCCTGATCCCTGTATTTGAGCGCTTCGGCCTGCAGTTCGGGAATCGGCATCGCGTAGAGGCGGCTGGCGTAAACCGGAATCTTTTCCTTGGTCCGGCCGCCAAGCAGGCGAAAGACCGGCTGCTTCGCATCTTTTCCGAGGAGATCCCAAATAGCGATATCCACGGCGGAGATCGCGGCCAGGGCCACTCCCTTACGCCCAAAGGCCAGAGTGCGGCGGTACATTTGCTGCCACAGAAACTCCGCGTCCCACGGATCGGCGCCCACCAGCAATGGCTCGAGATAGGTATCGATCAGCTGCCTGGTTACCAGCGGCGACAGCGCGGCGTTGCCCAGACCTACCAGCCCGGTATCGGTGAAGATCTCGACCAACAGCCAGTTATGAAAGGCAAAGTTTCCCATCGATGCTTTGCGAAAGGCGACTAAGTCCATGGGATTGGTGCAGAAGTGCGGAGGCAGTGGAACGGTCTTGCCTTCCCACTGGACCACGCGGGTACGGACTTCGGTAATTTTCATGCAGTGCTCCCGATTTCCCCTGGTTCGATAACACGAAAAGGTTGAATCCTGCCGGCTCGGAGAACGATGGCGGCAAAGCCGACAAGGTGAAATGTTCCAACTGCGACAAAGAGGGGGCCGTAGGTGACTCCATGACCCAGCAAGAAGCCGGCGACCAGGCCGAAGACCGCTCCGCCGATAGCGCCGCCAAAGCCGATCAGCCCGGCCACGGTCCCTACTCCGTTGAGGGGGAAGATATCGGCGGGCAGCGTCATGACCAGGCCCGACCAGGCCTGCTGGGCGAAGAAGGCCACGCTGAAGAGGACCAGCGCGAGCGACACCGGCACCAGCGAGACCAGCATCACCACCGGCATGGCGGCCGCGCAGCAGCCCAGCGCGATCTTGCGTGCCGCGTCCAGCGACCGGCCGCGGCGCAGCAGCGCTGAGGAGAACCATCCGCCCAAAAAGCTGCCCACTCCGGAAGCAGCGTAGGGGATCCACGCGTAATAGCTTACCTGGCGGATATCGAAACCGCGGGCGTCATAGAGATACTTGGGCAGCCAGAAGAGGAGAAAGTACCAGGCAGAATCGCTCATGAATTTAGCGAAGACGAAGGCCTGCACATTGGGCAGGCGGATCACCTCCATCCAGCGCATGGGCCGCACCGTAGGGGCATCGTTCGCATCGACAGCGCCGGTGGCGGCGTTGGGGCGATAGCTCAGCGCCCACCACAGCACCCACGCCAGTCCAGCGCAGCCCGACACCACAAAAACCGCGCGCCAGCCGCTGCGCAGCAGGATGAAGCCGATGACGGGGGGCGCCAGCAGCGAGCCGATCGCGGTGCCGCCATTGATCAGGCCCATGGCGGTCGAGCGTTCCGCCGGCTCAATCCACTCCGCCACCACCCGGGTTGCGGCGGGAAAGGCGCCGCCTTCGCCCATCCCCAGCAGGAAGCGCGCGACCAGCAGCAGCACGAAACCCGAGGCCAGGCTGTGCAGGGCGCAGGCCAGGGACCACCACAGCATGATCAGCAGAAAGCCGCGCCGGGTGCCCAGCCAGTCCAGCAGCCGGCCGCCAATCACGTAGAGGGCTGCGTAGGACAACAGGAACGACGTCTGCAGCCAGGAGAACTGCTCGTTGGAGAGGGGAATGTTGTGCTGGATGGCGGCAATCGCCACCGGGAGCGTGAGCCGATCGAAGTAGCTGATGGCGATGGCGACCGCCACCAGCAGCACGAAATACCATTTGCGGGGCATGGTCGCGGTCCCGTCCACTCAGCAGTGCAGCGACAGGAGCGAAACGCTCTGCCGCGGCATGTCCATTGTCAGCGCGATGGCGCTATCCTTCATGTCCATCCGCACAGGGGAACTCAGCGGGAAACAGGGGCCGATTCAAACCTGCCAAAGGTACGACCAATAGAAAGAACTGTCAAGAGCCGGTCGAGACGAGAGCAAAGATCACCGCCCTCGCCGCCAGGGCGCCTGCGCGCTCGCCGCTCCCTGTCCCGGCCTCAATTGACGGGCGCACCGGCGGCGCAGATGATGCTGGTATGCCCAGCCAAGCCAGGCACAAGGCGTCCTCCGAGGCTCTTGTCTCCGGACCGGTGAAAGAGGACGTCACCTACCTTCTGATCCTGCGATTTCAGGAGATGCTGCGCCAGAAGGTGCTCCGCCAGGGAAGCCGCCTGCCTCCGGAGCGGGAATTGGCCGCACATTTCAAGGTGGCGCGTTCGTCGCTGCGCCAGGCGCTCAAGGTTCTGGAGATCATGGGGGTCATCACCCAGAAGGTGGGCGACGGCAGTTATCTGAACAGCGACACGTCAGCTGTTCTTTCGGTGCCCATGGAGTTTCTGTTCCTGCTCGACGACACGTCGGTGCAGGAACTGACGGAGCTGCGGCTGCTGATCGAGCCGGGACTGGCGCGGCTGGCCGCGCAGCGAGCCACCTCCGAAGACATTGCGCTTCTGCGGCAGTCCATTCGCGATTTCGAGAACAGCGGCCAGGATATCCTCAAGGTCGTCTCATCGGATCTGCTGTTCCATCGCGCCATCTTTCAGGCGTCGAAGAACGGGCCCTCGGCGCGGGTCTTTCACAGCATCCATCGCGCCATGGCGAGGATGATTCTGGTTACATCGCAGCTGGTCGATCTGGAGCACACGCTGGCTTTTCACAAGCCCATCATGCTGGCCATCGAGCGGCGCGACGGCGAGCGCGCGGCGAAGCTGATGGCCGAGCACCTGGCCGACGCAGCCGCTCTACTGGTGAGGGAGCAGGCGCACCAGCACAACCAGGTGCTGCACAGCCGCATCGCCGGGGAACAGCAGCCGCTGCTGCGCACGCCGGCCCGGCGCTCGCGGAAATAGGCCGGCATCTTCGGGGACTGATCGGCGCCAGGGAAGATCAACTCCCCTGGTCCCGGGCTATTGCCAGCGCAGCAGAGTTCCAGACAGCAGAACGACGGGCTGGAGAATCCCGGACGGGAGCAGGGGAGAATCCATCGTATAGGCGCGGACGTTGGTGTGGGTGAATTGCCGGGCAGCTGAGGGCTGCAGGTCGCCGATGAGGCGATTGGGCCAGAGATTCGTGACCTGAATATCGATGGTGTTGCTGCCTGGATGAAGGAGGGGATCGATCCGGACCGTGAAGGGCGGCCGCCACACGGTTTCGATTTCGTGGCCATTGACCATGACGGTGGCAATCTCGCGGACCTGCCCGAGATGGAGCCACAGCTGCCGATGGGTGGGGAAAGCGGCGGCGGGGAGCAGCAGGGTGGAACGATAGACGGCGGTTCCGGAGAAGTAGCGGATGCCGGGGTCGGCCGATTCGGTCCAGGACTGGAAGCGAGCGAGCGGCACGGACGGAGGCGCGCCCCATCCGGCGGGAAAGGAGAGCGTCCAGGGACCGAGGGGCGCAGGGGCCGGGGGTGGCACGACGAAGGTGTGGCGTCTGCCCTGAGAATCGATCGCGATCCAGGTTCCTGCAGAGGGGACGACGAACTGCTGTTGACCGGCGGAGAAGACTCCGTCGCCGGCGCGGATCGACGGAAAGACGGGATTTCCGTTTTGCTCCATCGCGACCAGGTGCAGGCCGGGGGGACGGGCAAAGATCAGGAAGACGGAACCGC
>JBAUGH010000273.1:0-2489 GCA_049679565.1 Acidobacteriaceae bacterium | reverse complement strand
GACAGGTGGTGCGCCTGGTCTGCCGCCAGAATGCGCTGGTGGCCGCGGTGGGAACGACGGCGGGGCTGGCTGCGGCCGTGCTGGCGGCCAGGGCGCTGGCCAGCTTCCTGTATGGAACCGAGGCGCTGGATCCATGGGTGCTGGTCGGTTCGGTGCTGGCGCTGGCGACAATCGCGACCGGAGCGTCGCTGCTGCCGGCGCTGCGGGCGGCGCGCATCGATCCGATGGCGGCGATCCGCTGCGAGTGAGGGTCCGGGGCCGGGCTGATATGCTGGCGGTGATCTTTTACCCCTTTCTTCTGCCCCGGAGATTCCCCCAAGCATGGAAACGCTGGTCGAGCTGGATCACGTCTCGAAATCCTATGAAGAGAAAGCGGCGGTTCGCGACCTGAGCCTGAAGATCGAGGCCGGGAGCATGTTTGGGCTGCTGGGGCCGAACGGCGCGGGCAAAACCTCCACGATCCGCATGATGATCGGCATGACCTTGCCGGACGCCGGGAAGGTCTCGCTCTTCGGCAAGCCGTTCGGCAACCAGGCGCTCAGGCGGGTAGGGTACCTGCCGGAGGAGCGCGGCCTCTACAAAAAAATGAAGGTAGTGGATCAGCTGATCTTTATGGGCGAGCTGCGCGGGCTGGGCGCGCTCGAGGCGAAGCGCCGGGCGCAGGCGTGGTGCGAGCGGCTGCAGATCGCGGAGTCGATGAACAAGAAGACCGAAGAGCTGTCGAAAGGGATGCAGCAGAAGATCCAGTTCATCTCCACCCTGCTGCACGATCCCGAGCTGATCATCATGGACGAGCCGTTTTCGGGGCTGGATCCGGTGAACGCGATGCTGCTGCAGGACACCCTGCTGGAGCTGAAGAAGCAGGGGAACGCGGTGCTGTTCTCGACCCATCGCATGGATCAGGTTGAGAAGCTGTGCGACTCGATTTGCCTGATCAACCGGGGCGAGGCGGTGCTGGCCGGGGGGATGCGGGAGGTGAAGTCGCGCTACGAGCGCAACCGGGTGATCATCCACTACGAGGGCGAGGATGGGTTCCTCGAGCATCCGGCGATTGCCGAGTACAAGACCTACGCGGGACACGCGGAGATCAAGCTGAAGCCGCACGCCGACGCCCAGGATCTGCTGCGGACGGCCGCGGCCGCAGCGACGATCACCAGGTTCGAACTGGTGGAACCGTCGCTGGAGGAGATCTTCATCGAGACGGTGGGAGGGCGCTCGGATGCTTAACGGCCTGGTGCGCAACACGCTGCTGATCGCGAAGCGGGAGTATCTGGAGCGGGTGCGGAGCAAGGTATTCCGGATCACGACGCTTCTGGTGCCGGTAGGCATGGGCGGGCTGGCGCTGTTGGGCGGGCTGGGCGGACGGAAACTGGCCGGCCCGCAGAACATGGCCATTATCTCCACCAATCCGACCCTGGCCAACGATGTGCGGGCGACGCTCGAAGAGGGAGAAGCGGGGGCGCCGGCGCCGCAGCGGATCGAAGTCTACGCGCCGGTGACGGCAGCCGACATGGCAGCGCTGCAAAAGCAGATTGCGGCCCACCAGATCGCCGGCTATCTGGAGATCGACGTGGCGCCGGGGGAGGCGGAGCCGGAGGCCACCTGGGTTTCGTCGAGCAGCGTGGACTTTTTCCGCCGCGAGCAGATGGAAGGGGCGCTGCGTTCGGCGCTGATCCGCCAGCAACTGCTGGCGCGGGGCATGACCCCCAGCCAGGTCCAGGATCTGATGCGGCAGGTTCGCCTGAAAACGATGCAGGTGAAAAAGGGCGCGGTGGTCGCCTCGGACTCGGAGCGCAGCTTCGCGGGAGCTTACGGGCTGATCCTGGTGCTGTACGCTTCGGTGCTGATCTACGGGATCAACATCGCCCGCTCGGTGGTGGAGGAAAAAACCTCGCGCATCTTCGAGGTGCTGCTGTCGACTACCTCGGCGGACTCGCTGATGCTGGGTAAGCTGCTGGGCGTGGGTGCAGTGGGGCTGACGCAGATGGGCATCTGGGCGGCGCTGCTGGGGTTCTATGCGGGATCGGCGATGGCCGCCAGCCAGGGGATTCATGGACTGGCCTCGCTCGGGCTCACGCGCGCGGAGCTGATCTATTTCCCCATCTATTTTCTGGGCGGGTTCTTTTTGTACAGCGGGCTGGGGGCGGCGCTGGGATCGGGCGTCAGCGGCGAGCAGGAGGTACAGCAGTTCAGCTTCATCCTGATTTCCCCGCTGGTCGTGAGCGTCGTGCTGCTGCCCTATGTGCTGGGAAATCCCGGTTCGACGACCTCGGTCGTCCTGTCGCTGATTCCACCCTTTACCCCGATCATCATGTACATGCGCATCTGCGCCCAGACGCCGCCGGCGTGGCAGGTGGCGCTGTCGATCGCGCTGCTGGCGGCATCGGTGTGGGCGATGGTGTGGATTGCGGCGCGCATCTACCGGGTGGGCGTGCTGATGTACGGCAAGCGCGCGACCCTGCCGGAGATGATCCGCTGGCTGCGGTACA
>JBAUGH010000272.1:0-1826 GCA_049679565.1 Acidobacteriaceae bacterium | reverse complement strand
CTCCAGGGCGGTACGCGAACGGCTGCAGCTGCTGATGTTCAACTCGATCGTCGAAGCCAGCCATCTGGGCGCGCAGGCAGACGGGATCCTCGAAATCTCACGCACCATCAAGCGCATCTCGGCGGCGTGGAGCGAGCTGACGGGCCAGTCGGAACAGGCGGTCAGCCACATTGCCGAGCTGGTGGAGGGGAGCCATGCGGCTCTCGAGATCTTCGGCGAAGGGCGGCAGGCAACGCTGAATGAGGCCGAGGAGGCGGTGCAGGGGGGGCTGGCCAGCCTGCGCGAGGCAGCTCGCTGCGCCCAGCAGAACGGAAGGCAGATTCAGGACGCGGTGGCGCCGCTCGACGCGAAGCTGGCCGGGCTGGGGGAAGCGCGCGACCGGCTCGAGGCCTGCCTGGCGCGGCTGGCCGGGGTGCTGGCGGCCGTCGAGCAGGTGCAGGCGGCGCTGCCCGGGGGGCCGGGAGCCGTGCTGGACGCGGAAGCGATGGAACAGCGCTTTGGGGCCTCCTACACGACCGAGATGGAGCGCGCGGTTCTGCGGGCGGCCGTGGCCGGCGGTCCGCTGCCGGAGGCCGGGCAGAGCTTTGCCGGCAACGACGTGGAGTTGTTTTGAGCCTCCGGGAAGCCGGCGGGGGCGTCCCGCACCCAGGCCAAAGTGGGACGGCCGGGCGCGGGGAAATCTCCGAAGACTACAGATATCCCGCGTTGATCCGATGAAAGGAGTACAGGACGGGCGATGAAGCAGGTGCTGACAGTCGACGATTCAGCGAGCGTGCGCCAGATGGTGAGTTTCACCCTGCGCAACGCCGGGTACGGCGTGGCGGAAGCGGTGGACGGCCAGGACGGCATCGCGAAGGCGGGGGGGCAGAAGTTCGACCTGATCATCACCGATCTGAACATGCCGCGGGTGGACGGGATCGGGCTGATCGCAGGCGTGCGCCAGCTGGCCGGATACGCATTCACACCGATCCTGATGCTGACCACGGAGTCGCAGCCGGAGAAGAAGGATGCGGGTCGGAAGGCGGGGGCGACGGGATGGATCGTGAAGCCGTTCCAGGCGGAGCAGCTGATCGCGGTGGTGCAGAAGCTGATTCGCTAGCGCGCCGGTTCCGGCGCGGGCAATGGATCCGGACCAAGGAGGAGCGGTGCCAGTCAGGTTGGATCGAAGCGAAGCGCCAGGCATGATTCGGCTGGAAGGGGACATTGACATCGGCTGCGCGGCGGAGTTGAAGCAGGTGCTCGAGGAAGCGCTGGCGGGGCGCGATGGCAGCCGGGAGACGCGGATTTCTCTGGCGACGGCGACCGCGATGGACGTAACCGCGGTGCAGCTGCTGTGGGCGGCCGAGCGCGCGGCGCGGGCTTCGGGGATGGTGCTGGCGCTGGAGGGCCCGGTGCCGGAGGTGCTGCGCGCCACGCTGCGCGAAGCGGGCTTTGAGCGTTTTCCCTTTTCCGACGACGCGCCGGGAAGCGCGGAGAGATAGCCGTGGCCAACGAGAACGAGCAGTTCCGGCTGGGATTCCGCGAGGAAGCGCGCGAGCTGGCGGGCGAACTGGAGTGGTGTCTGCTGGAGCTCAACCAGAAAGGCAGCGATTGCGAGCTGGTAGGGCGGGTGTTTCGCGCACTGCACACCATCAAGGGCTCGGGCGCGATGTTCGGCTTCGACACTCTGGCGGCTTTCACCCACAAGCTGGAGAACGCCTTCGACGCGGTGCGCCAGGGACGGCTGGAGATGACGCCCGCGCTGGCGGACCTGACGCTGGGGGCGCTCGATCAGATTCGCGCCATGGTGGAGGAAGAAGGCGGCCAGACGGCGGTGGATCCCGAGC
>JBAUGH010000271.1:0-8569 GCA_049679565.1 Acidobacteriaceae bacterium | reverse complement strand
GCGAGCAGATTCCGGCCATCGCGATCAACCCGGACAATCCGAACATTGTGTTTGCGGCGGTGCTGGGGCATCCGTACGGGCCGAACGAAGAGCGGGGAATCTTCCGCACCGACGACGGCGGTAAGACCTGGAAGAAGGTTCTCTATAAGGATGACCGGACGGGCGGGTCGGATGTGGTGATCGATCCGAAGAATCCGAAGATCGTCTACGCCTCGCTGTGGGAAGAGACGCTGGGGCCGTGGGAAGACGCGAACACCTACAACGGCACGCATGGCGGACTGTTCAAGTCGACCGACGGCGGCAATACCTGGAAACAGCTGACAAAAGGGTTGCCGGACAACATCGTGCAGATCAACGTGGCCGTCGCGCCGAGCCATCCGGATCGTCTGTACGCGACTATGCAGACGAAGACCGGCGGCGGCGGCTACACAGCGCCCCGGGGGCTGTACGTGTACCGCTCGGATGATGCCGGTGAGAGCTGGGTGAAGATCACCGACGATCCGCGCCCGGAGATGAAGATTGGCGGAGGAGATTTGTCCATTCCGGTGGTGGATCCAAAGGATCCGGACACGGTTTACGTCACCAGCATTGTTACGGTTCATTCGACCGACGGCGGCAGGACATGGAGCGATCTGCGCGGCGCGCCGGGCGGCGACGATTATCAGAACATGTGGATCAATCCGCGGAATCCGAACATCATCCTGCTGGTCAGCGACCAGGGCGCGGTGATCAGTGTGAACCGCGGCGAGACGTGGAGCTCGTGGTACAACCAGCCGACGGCCCAGCTGTATCACGTGGCGGCGACTAACACCTTCCCGTACTCGGTCTGCGCGGGCCAGCAGGAGAGCGGTTCTGTGTGCACGCTGACCCGCGGCAACGACGGCGAGATCACCTATCGCGAGTGGCACCCGGTGGGGATCATCGAATACGGCTATGCGGCGCCCGATCCGCTGCACCCGGAGATCATCTACGGAGCGGGGCGGACCGAAGTGTCGCGCTACGACATGGTGACCGGCGAGACGCAGAACGTCACGCCCCTGCCCGCCCGCGAGCCGGGATACCGCGGAGACCGGACCGAGCCGATCCTCTTTTCGCCCGTCGATCCGCACACGATGTACTACGCGGCGAACCATCTGTTTAAGACGACGAACTACGGGCACACGTGGGAGACAATCAGTCCGGACCTGAGCCGGGAGCACACCGGCCAGCCGCCATCGTTGCCGGAACTGCCGCAGGCGCAGCAGGAGGAGCGGCGAGGCGTGATTTACGCAGTCGCAGCCTCTTATAAGACGTTACAGACGATCTGGGCCGGCACGGATGACGGTCTGGTATGGATTACGCGCGACGGCGGGGCGCACTGGACCGACATCACGCCGCCGGGAGTGACGCCGTGGAGCAAGATTGCGCAGATCGACGCCTCGCGGTTTAACGACGACACGGCCTATGTCGCGGTGAACCGGGAACGGATCGATGACATGAAGCCGTATGCGTTTCGGACGCACGACGGCGGCAAAACCTGGCAGTCGATCAGCGCGGGACTTCCTGACGATGCTCCGGTGAATGCGGTGCGGGCCGATCCGGTGCAGACCGGGCTGCTGTATGCGGCGACGGAGCACGGCGTTTGGGTTTCCTTCGACGATGGCGAGCATTGGGAATCCCTGCAATACAACCTGCCGCCGACCTCGATGCGCGACCTGACGATCCACGACGACGATCTGATCGTGGCCACGCACGGGCGGTCGTTCTGGGTCCTCGACGACGTGGCTCCGCTGCGGGAGATCGCGGGGAATGCGGGCGAGAAGATGCCGATGCTGCTGAAACCGGCGGACGCGTGGCGGGTGCGCAGGAGCGAATACACGGACACGCCGGTACCCCCCGATGAGCCGATGGGGGCGAATCCGCCGGACGGCGCGATGATCGACTACGACCTGGCGCAGAATGCCCACGACGTGACGCTGGAGGTGCTCGACAGCGACGGCAAGGTGCTGCGGAAATATACCAATCACGATCCGGTGGAACCGACGGCGGAAACGCTGCGGACGCAGCTGATTCCGTCGTACTGGGTGCTGATGCATGGCCCCATGCCGGCAACGGAGGGTATGCATCGCTGGGTTTGGGATCTGCGTTCCACCACGCCGGCGTCCACGCGGTACGGGTATCCGATTTCGGCAGTGCCGCACCGGACGCCGCTGCAGCCGCAGGGACCCCTGGTGGTGCCGGGCACTTATACGGTGCGGCTGACGGTGGATGGGCAGAGTCAGACCGAGCCTCTGACGGTGAAGATGGATCCGCGCATCCACACCTCGCAGGAGGAACTGGTGGCGCTGCACGCAGCGCAGATGGCGGCGGCGGATGCGCTGGATTCCGCGGCGAAGGCGGACCTGGCGGCTCATGCGGTGGAAGAGCAGCTCGAAGCCGCTGGGGCGGCGGATGCGAACCTGCAGTCGCAGCTGGCGCCCATCAGCGCGGCACTGAAAGTGGTGCTGCAGGGGAGCAGGCGCGGACGAGGCGAAGCCTCCGGTGCAGAGACCAACCGTCCGGGTATCGACGAGGTAACCGGCGAAGTTGGCCAGGTGTATGGAGGGCTCGAACAGTCGGACAATCCGCCGACCGAGGCGTTGCTGAAAGCCGCGCAGAACGCGGAGGCGGAAGCCAGGGCGGCGACGCCGGCGTGGGAGGATTTCAAGGCGAAGCAGCTACCGGCGCTGAACGAGATCCTGACAAAGGCAGGCAAGCCCGCGATCGACCTGAACAAAGAGCCGGATAACATGCCCGGCGGAGGGGACGAGGACTGAAACTGCAGGTAACAGTGCACAGGGGACAGGTTTCAGGTTGCGAAGTGCCGGAGCGCAGCTCTCGATTGGCCGTCGGAGCCGATGGGGGCGGAGCTGATGTGATCTACTGGATTGCCGCGCGAGGGTGACATCGGCGGCAATCCGGCCATGGAAATCAGTCGAGCGGAACGCGATCTGCGGCGGCGATGGACGCTGATTCTGCCGGCGGTGTTTGTCACCTACAGCCTGGCGTATCTGGACCGGGCCAACTACGGATTCGGTGCGGCAGCGGGCCTGGCGAAGACGCTGCACATCAGCGGATACCAGTCGTCGCTGCTGGGGGCGCTCTTCTTTCTGGGATATTTCCTGCCCCAGGTGCCGGGCATCATGCTGTTGCAGCGGACCAGCGCGCGGTGGATGATCTTCGGCGCGCTGTTGGCGTGGGGCGCGTTTGCCGCGCTGACCGGGGTGATTCGCGGCTACTGGATGCTGGTGGCGGACCGTTTCCTGCTGGGCGTTGCGGAGAGCTTCGTGTTTCCGGCCCTGCTGATCCTGCTGACCCGGTGGTTCACAAAAGAGGAGCGATCGCGAGCGAACTCGCTGCTCATGCTGGGGAATCCGCTCACGGTGCTGTGGATGTCGGCGGTGACCGGGTTTCTGATTCAATCCTGGGGATGGCAGCGGGCCTTCATTCTTGAAGGGGCGGCCGCGGTCGTATGGGGCGGAGTCTGGCTGGCAGTAATGCGCGACTGGCCGCACCAGACCGGGTGGATGGGCGAGGCCGCGCGGCAGCAACTGGAAGGAGCGCTGGCGCACGAGCAGGTGCACTTGCCACAGATGGAGAATCTGTGGCTTGCTTTTCGCGGGAGAAATGTGGTGCGCCTGTGTGCGAACTACTTTTTCTGGAGCCTGGGAATCTATGGTTTCGTGCTGTGGCTGCCCGTGGTCATCCGGAACGCGACGAAGATCGCGATCGGCAGGACGGGTCTGCTGGCCGCGGCGCCTTACCTGGTCGGTGTGATTCTGATGCTGGCCGTGGCGCATCTTTCCGACAAGAGCGGGAAGCGGCGAGGGTATGTATGGCCGCTCCTGATGCTGGGAGGGATCGCGCTGGCGGGTTCGTACTTTGCTGTGGCGCATTTGTTTGCGGTGGCGTACGGATGTCTGATCGTCGCGGGAAGCTGCATGTATGCGCCCTACGGTCCGTTTTGGGCAATGGTGCCGGAGCTGCTGCCGCGCAATGTGGCCGGCGAGACGATGGCACTGATCAACTGCTGCGGAGCGCTGGGGGGATTCTTCGGCGTGTATGGCGTCGGCCTGCTGCAGACATACACCGGGGGCCCGGCCGCCGGGTTCCTGCTGATGTCGCTGTCGCTTATTCTGGCGGGTGGGCTGCTGGTCGGGATGGCGCCTGCCGCCCAGGCGGATCCGCGTCGCGCGAAAGCGTCGTCGACATGAGCGAGCGGGGAACAGGTGAAGCGAGAGGAAAAGGCGATGCGGAATATTCCGGTCGATGAGGTGCTGGAGACGCGCGGCCTCGATCTGGGGGGTGTGGCAACGCACGCGCACGGTCCCTCCGGCTCTCTCTTGCTGACCCCGGAAATGCTGCTGGGCGAGCCGTCCGGGAATCTGTTTGGGCTGACCCAGAATGCGGGGATGGGCTGGGATCCAGCGCGGCTGGGCGGCCCTGAAGTGCTGATTCTGAGCACGCATGGCGGGCTGCGCGCCGCAGACGGCACCCCGATTGCCCTCGGATTTCACACCGGCCACTGGGAGGTGGGGCTGCTGGTAGCCGAGGCCGCCCGAGCTCTGAAAGAACTCAACGCCGTGCCGTTTGCGGGAGCGTGCACCGATCCCTGCGACGGGCGAACGCAGGGTACGACAGGGATGTTCGACTCGCTGCCGTACAGAAATGACGCGGCGATCGTGCTGCGCCGCCTGATGCGGTCGCTGCCCACGCGGGCGGGCGTGATCGGGGTGGCGACCTGCGATAAGGGATTGCCCGCGATGATGATGGCACTGGCATCGTCGGGGGAGTTGCCGTCGGTGCTGGTGCCGGGCGGCGTTACCCTGCTCCCGGAAAATGGCGAAGACGCTGGGAAGGTGCAGTCGATTGGTGCGCGGTATGCCCAACAGCAGATCACGCTGGAGTACGCGGCTGAGGTCGGTTGCCGCGCCTGCGCGTCGCCGGGAGGCGGATGCCAGTTCCTGGGGACCGCGGCGACGTCGCAGGTGGTGGCGGAGGCGCTGGGGCTGGCCCTGCCGCATACCGCGCTGGCGCCATCGGGACAGCCAGTGTGGTTGGACGCGGCGCGGCGTTCCGGAGCGGCCCTCCTGCGGTTGCGGCAGCTCAGCATTGGCACGCGCGACATCGTGACGGATGCAGCCGTGACCAATGCAATGGTGGCGCACGCGGCGTTCGGCGGATCGACGAATTTGCTGCTGCACGTGCCGGCCATTGCGCACGCTGCGGGGCTGAAACGGCCGGGCGTCGAGGACTGGATGCGCGTGAATCGCGAAGTGCCCCGGCTGGTGGATGCGCTGCCGAACGGACCCCGTGGGTTTGCCACGGTGCAGGTTTTCCTGGCTGGGGGCGTGCCCGAGGTGATGCTGCATTTGCGCGCTGCGGGACTGCTGGACACGAAAGCGATGACGGCGGCCGGCGTGACCCTGGGCGGTTGTCTCGACTGGTGGAAAGACAGCGAGCGGCGGCGCGCGGTGAAGAACACGTTGCGGGAGAAAGACGGGATTGACGCGGATGAAGTGATTTTCTCCCCCGACCGGGCGCGGGCCGCGGGACTGACCTCGACGGTCTGCTTCCCGGCAGGGAACCTGGCGCCGGAGGGCTCGGTGGTGAAGAGCACGGCCATCGATCCATCCCTGATTGGGGAGGACGGCGTGTTTTTCCATCGCGGGCCGGCGCGCGTGTTTACGGCGGAGGCGGATGCGATTGCCGCCATTAAGGAAGGCCGCATTGCGGCGGGCGATGTGATGGTGCTGGTGTGCTGCGGGCCGCGTGGCGCGGGAATGCAGGAGATCTATCAGATCACCGCTGCCCTGAAAGCGCTGCCCCACTGCCGGCACGTTGCGCTGCTGACGGACGGGCGATTCAGCGGCGTCTCCACCGGGCCGTGCATCGGGCACATATCGCCGGAGGCGTTGGCTGGAGGCCCGCTGGGCAAGGTGCGAGACCGCGACATGATCGAGATTCGCATCAACCGTGGCACGCTGCGTGCTTCGGTGGATTGGGTCGGCGAGGGAAGCGAGACCTTCAGCGAAGAGGAGGGAGCGCGGCGGCTGGCGGGGCGGCCATCGCGGCCCGATTTGCGCCCGCATCCCGAGTTGCCCGACGATACGCGCTTGTGGGCGGCGCTGGTGGAAGCAAGCGGCGGGACCTGGGGCGGATGCGTTTACGATGTGGAGGCGATTACGCAACGGCTGAGCGAGTCGGAACGACGCGCTTCGGCGAAGGAGTTCGGGTGATTCTGTATCGGACCAAAGATGGATGGGTGGCAGAGCATGAGGGACGCGTGGCCCCGCTGGCGGAGCCGTCGCTGGACGAGCTGCTGGCGCGCGAGGATTTGCAGAGTTATCTGGGGTCGGCAGTGAGCGGCGCAGCAGCGAGGGCCGCCACCGTGGATCCGGCAACGTTGCGGGCGCCGGTAGGCAGCCAGGAGGTGTGGGCGGCAGGGGTGACGTATTTCCGCAGCCGCGTCGCGCGCATGGAGGAGTCGGAGCAGGGCGGGAATTTCTACGATCGCGTGTATACCGCGGAGCGCCCGGAACTGTTCATGAAAAGTCTGCCGCATAAGGTGGTGGGGCCGGGTGCGCCGGTGCGGATCCGCCGCGACGCGAGTTGGTCGGTGCCGGAGCCGGAGCTGGTGTTGGTGATCGATCCGCGGGGCAGGATTATGGGGTTCACGATCGGCAACGACATGAGCTCCAGGGATATTGAAGGAGAGAATCCCCTGTATCTGCCGCAGGCGAAGATTTACGACGGAAGCTGCGCCATCGGGCCCGGGATTCTGGTGCAGAATGGCGCGCCGCCACCGACTACGCGAATCACGCTGACCATCGAGCGCGGCGGAGCGGAGGCATTCGCTGGAGAAACCGCGCTCTCAGAGATGAAGCGCCGGCCCGAGGAACTGGTGGAGTATTTGTATCGCCACCAGACATTTCGCTCGGGATGTTTTCTGTTTACCGGAACCGGGATCGTGCCGCCCGATTCCTTTACGCTGGAGAGAGGTGACACGATTCGCATCGGGATCGCAGGAATTGGCCTCCTGGTGAATCGCGTCGGTTAGTGCCGGCATCAGGCATGGGAGAGGTGGCGATGGAGACGGCGGTGGAGACAGCGAAGGTTTGGATCGGTGGGGAGTGGCAGGATGCAGATGCCGTTTCGGTGTTCCAGGCGGAGAATCCGTCGACTGGGGCGAAGCTCGACCCGGTTTTTCCGATAAGCCGGTGGAGTGATTGCGAGAAGGCCCTGGCTGCGGCGGCGGATGCCGCGCAGGCGATGGAGGAAGCCGCGCCGGAAAGGATTGCAGCGTTTCTGGAAGCCTATGCGCTGGGCCTTGCCGCGGCGGCCGATGTGCTGGCCGGCACGGCGCATCAAGAGACCGGGCTGCCGTTCACTCCCAGGCTGAAGGACGTGGAGTTGCCGCGGACCATCGACCAGCTGCGCCAGGCGGCGCGAGCGGCCCGGGAAGGCACGTGGCGGCGGGTGACGATCGACCGGCAGAGGAACCTGTGCTCCTGCCTGGGGCCGATTGGGCCGGTGGTCATCTTTGGGCCGAACAATTTTCCCTTCGCCTTCAACGCGGTGAGCGGCGGCGATTTTGCGGCGGCAATCGCGGCGGGGAATCCGGTAGTTGCCAAGGCGCATCCGCTGCATCCCCATACCTCGCAGCTGTTGGCGGAGGAAGCGGCCCGGGCGCTGGCGGGATCGGGCCTGCCGGCCGCGGCCGTGCAGATGCTGTATCACGTGGAGCCGGAGACGGGGCTGAAACTGGTGAGCGACCGGCGCGTGGGCGCGGTAGCCTTCACCGGCGGCAAAGCCGGGGGGCTGGCGCTGAAGCGGGCCGCCGACGCGGCGGGCAAACCCATTTATCTGGAGATGTCGAGCCTGAACCCGGTCGTCTTTCTGCCAGAAGGCATGAAGGAGAACGGAAGCCGCTGGGTGGGCGAGTTGGCCGAGAGCTGCACCGCCGGTGTGGGCCAGTTCTGCACCCGGCCGAATCTGGTGTTCCTCTTTGCCGGCGACGCGTCGGACAAGTTCCTGGGCGATTTAGGCTCGGCGTTCGAGAAGAAGGAGCCAACCCAGCCCATGCTGTCCGGAGCGGTGTGGGAGCAGCTCGATCAGTCAATTGCGAAACTGCGCAAGGCGGGTGCAGAGTTGCTGACCGGCGGGAAGAAGCTGCCCGGCGAGGGCTATCGATATGCGAACACCCTTTTGCGAATTCCGGGGAAGAAGTTTCTGGAGGAGCCGGAAACCTTCCAGCACGAAGCCTTCGGCAATGAAGTGCTCGCGGTGACGGTGAAGAACGAGGACGAACTGCTGCGCTCCCTGGAGCACCTGGAAGGGAATCTGACGGCCAGCGTCTATTCGTCCGCGAACGGCGGCGACGAGGAGACCTACAGGCAGGTGGCGCCGGTGCTGCGGCGCAGGTCGGGACGCATGCTGAACGACAAGATGCCGACCGGCGTCGCGGTAAGCCCGGCGATGAACCACGGCGGTCCTTATCCTGCGACCGGGCACCCCGGATTCACCGCGGTGGGCATTCCGACGTCGATTG